>JAQCER010000003.1 GCA_027618625.1 Verrucomicrobiota bacterium | reverse complement strand
AAAAAAATAATTCTCTTCCTCCAGGCGTTTGCGCATCTTGGTCAGCGCGAAGCCCAGCTTCTTTGAAAGTCCGCGCCATCTGGAAATGTGGGACGCTTTCGCCAGCCCCAGTTCTGCCATCAGTTCTTCGTTGTTCAACAGCTGGTTCTTGGTGACGCCCGGATCCATGTAAAGCGCCGTAACCAACCGCCATTCCAGCTCATCGAGCGAATTGCCACAGAGCTTATAGATCTCGTCGAAATCCGGAAAATCGTCCGTGCTCTGCGACTTAGGATCCGCAAACTGCACCGGGCCACGCTCAGACTCCGCCAGTGCCTCCACGCTCTCCTGAACGTTCGCCTTGTTCTTCAGCGCCGCGACCTGACGAATGCGGTTCACCGCCTCGTTCTGCACCAGCTTATTGAAAAACGGGAACACCTCTTCGAAAATGGTCAACGTCTCAAGCGGCGCAACACCGGTGCTTTTCCGTGGCATCATCAGTTTCTGCAGGCAATTGGAGAACACTTCCTCGCTGTCACGTTCAGACGTGCCGTACTTGCGAAACGTGCCGACGGCAATCGGCCACAAAGCGGGAAACAGCCACTCCAGCTCGGGGCTGTTCAGGACGCCGGATGCGTCGCGCGTCTTCAGCCGATCAAAGTCCGGGTTGTCGCCGAAATCGTACGACTGCACGTCGCTGTTGCGGTAGCGATTGTGATCCTTTGAAAGCTTCCGCTCCTCGGCGATCTTCGCCAATGCCTCAACCCGGGCATGTTCCACGATAAAAGCAGCAACCTCTGCATGATTCGAATCGGCATCAAACAGCCTGCCTGCCCGGCGAAAGACGTCTGTCAAGATCACCTGTACCTTGTCGTTCGGAAGCGTCACGCCCTTGACCGGGGCCTGCGCTTTCACGAACGCCGTCCCCCAACACGTTTGCAGGAACTTGCGCCAACCGAGATCTTCTGTATTCACCAGGAAATCCCTAGCATATCCCCCATCACTGTAAAAGCACAGATATGTGCACGTGCGCACGGGCAAACTCCCCAACTGCTGACCGCCATTACCTTTTCCCGGTCACGGCGTTAATAGGCATTTGAGGCTGCGGTGCAGGTGGTAGATTATCTATTCTTCTCGCACCCGATAGTAGGCCTCGTTCTCAGTCGCTGCCTCGTCGACGTAGGTTGTCGTCGGTTCGCCTGAGCCTTCCACTCCATCAGAGAGTTCTTCGTAAGCTTGAAGGTCAGTCGTTTTCTCGACGACATAAGTTGCACCTTCCTTGGAATTCCAGGTGATGGACACTGTGCTGTCCGTCTTGGATGCCGCTGAGATTTGAAACAACTCCACCGGTTCGAGCTGATCCAGGCAATCTTCCAGCGGGTTGATTCCGGCGGTGGGTCCGCAATCTCGAATGACGCCGTAGCGGACCCGCGTAAAGTGAATCTTGTCAGACATGAAGAAGCGCGCCGCAGCCTGTGGCCCCTGGTTCACTCCGCTGAATTTGATGTTGGGAATCTCAAAATAGGCTTCGCGCCAAGTGTCGGTTCCTTCGATGGCGACGTTGAAGCCGTCTCCGGTAAAAGCAAAGGTTTCGACGCCATTCACGTCCGAGCGGTAGACTTCCGGCCGAAACACGGCACCTTGGACGTCGGGGTTATCCCAATAGGTGACGCAGATGGCGAGCCGGGCATTGGGCTGGCTGGAAGGGCCAAAGACTTCGTCGATCAGTGCCAGGTTCAAGTATTGGTGCGCAAATCCAGGATTGCCGTCATCGCGGGCGGCGCGCACTGCGGGACGCCGGTCATCGGCTGGGCCCGCCGTTTCCTCGATCATTTCCTGGTCACCCCCGGAATTGCCCTGCATCAATCCGTTGAAAATATTCTTCGCCAGATCCATTTCGGCGTAGTTGCCGTATTCCCCGGCGCACACCGCTGGATCGAGGAAACAATTGGCCAGCGGATCGTCACCCGCCAGCGGATGATCGCCAACGCGTACGATCGCCAGATCAAAGCGCGATACATAAAAATCGGCTCCGTCGTCGAAAGCAATGCGCGGGCCGGCGGTCAAAGCACCCGCGTTGACTCCGAATAAACTTACCGAGGGCACGATGTAGGCCTGCCTTACCCATTTGCCGGTACCGCGGCTTGCCTTCCAGGCAGCCTGGTCGATAAATCCAATACCTCCCTTGTCATCGGTGGCGTAGGCATCCGGCCCGAAGACGCGACCGGCCAGTGCGGGGTCATCATAGTATTCAATGCAAATTTTCACCGCTCGCGGGTCGTTGCACGACGCTCCGAGATATTCGTCCGTGATACCAAAGTTCAGATAGTTGCCCGCCGCCACCACCGCGCGGCGCTTGTCGTCGGCCGGGCCGATATTCTCCGCGAATGTGGCGACCTGATCACCGCTGCTCATGACTTCCATGTGCTCGCCCGTTCGGGCGTTGATATTAACCCAGGCATGGTTGGTGGCCGGCTCAGCGGCACAGGCTTCGATGGATTCGAAACGATTGACTTGCTCAGGCTCGCCAAAGGCGCCCTCTTCGCCGAAGGCAACCGCTCGCACGATCAACTGCGGTACTCCCTCGAATCGGATGGTGCCGCCATTGACACCGCCGGCGGCAATCCCGCCCTGTGCATCAGCAGGCACTGTGCCGACAAAACGTCCTTCTCCGCTGGGGCGCTCATCGTTGAAAATGCGAAACAGCACCCAGTTCCACTTGTTGTTCTTTCCTTCGATCGGAATGGAACCGCCAAGGGGAAAATTCAATTCCGGCAGTGTTCCGGTGAGAAAATTGTAGTTGCGCGGGTTGCCAGCACCATCGAGCACCGCGGCGTTGCCGTAGACGTGGACCAGAATGTCGATGACCTCGTGGTCTTCCCAGGCCGGATAGTCCAGGTCCGCGATATTGAGGTAGTTTCCGGTTACACGGACTCCTTCATAGCCACCAATGGTTACCGGCTCGGTTTGCTGATCACCGCCTGAGAGCACTGTCAGCGTTTCCTCCCATCCGGCTCCAAGCGGCTCCAGCGAAAAATCAACCGTGGAAAAGTGCACGCGTTTTGACCCATCCGCAGATGCCGGCCAGGCATCAGGAGGAAACGGGCCGTCCTGGCCGTGGAGCATTCCAGCGAGGGAAAGAGTGACGGTGCCGAACGCGAAGCATGCGAGCACGCGTGATGTGGTGCAGAAAACCGATGGCAGTTTAGAGAATTGAATCTTGCTCATGCGATGGCGAAGTGGGAGTTTAACGGATGAACTTAAGAACATGCCGCAGCATATCTCTCGATTCACGAGATGCTGGTGCGAGCGTGAGTTCAATGTCAATTGCGTTCGTCAGACGGAAACGGTTCGGAATTGTTCACCGCCTGTTCCTGATCCTGATCTCTCTGCCCGGAATCTGTCCCGCGCAGGAAGTTCCGCAATTGCAGCAAGGACCTGGACCGCTCCGAGTTGCGGAAGTAGTGACGTGGAACGAAAACGGGCTCCGCGACCGCACCGGCAGGACTCCGGACTGGATTGAAATTACAAACATTTCCGGCCAGACGGTCGAACTCGCCGGTTACGGACTCTCCGATAGCCGAAACGGCCGTGTTGAGTGGAACTTCGCCGGAGGCACGTTGGCACCAGGCGCCAACGTAATCGTGTTCGCTTCCGCCGCCCCCGACAAGTCAACTGCCAGCGAGCACCACAGCTCGTTCAGGCTGGGAGCCGCCGGCGACTTCGTCCGCGTGATTGGACCCGATGGCGTAATCAATGACGCCATAGAAGTGTTCGCGGTAACGTTGCCCGACGTCTCACAAGGGCGACCGGCCGATGCCTCTGACGCCTGGCTTTACTTCGATCAGCCGACGCCCGGAAAGGACAACGCACTGGCCAGCCTCGGATTCAGTGCGATCAGCGCACCCGTCACGTTTTCCCACGAGGCCGGCAACTATGCGGAACCCTTCGCCCTGACCCTGAAGGGAGGCTCAGGCGAAGGAGTGCGCTTTACGCTCGACGGTGGCATTCCCGATTTGCAATCAGAACACTTCACCGCGCCGCTCGACGTCCATGACCGTTCGCCCGAACCGAACGGAATCTCCACAATCGATGGCACTTCGACAGCCAACCAGCACACCAACGGCTGGTTCCCTCCGCGCGCCTTGGTGCCGAAAGCCACCACCGTCCGGGCACGCAGTTACAAGGAGGGACAACTGCCTGGACCAGTGAGCACGCGCACGTTTTTCGTGGGACTGAATCCGGCGGCAATGTGGGGGCTGCCGGTGATCTCGCTGACCACACCGGCGGACGGACTGTTCGATTACAACACCGGCATTTACATGCTGGGCAAAGTTTTCGATGACTACCGCACCGCGCATCCAGGTGAAACACTCACGGGACATACTCCAGCGAACTACACCCAGCGCGGTGATGCCTGGGAGCGCCTCGGCTCGTTCGAGTTTTTCGAGAGCGACGGTCGCCCGGTCCTCCGCCAGAACGTCCAGCTCGATATCCAGGGCCAGTCGTCCCGTTCCTTCCGCCAGAAATCATTCGGTCTGAAACCGCTCGGCGAATTCCAGCCGGCTGATGCTTTCGAGTATCCGTTGTTTCCCGGGCTGCAACGGCGCGGGCCGGGCGGGGAACGCCGGACGTTCACCGGGCTCAGGCTGCGCAACTCCGGCAACGATTGGGACTACACCATGTTCCGCGATGCGCTCTGCCACCGGCTCGTTGCGACCACGGGCATCGATGTAATGACGCCGCGCCCGGTGGTCGTCTTTCTCAACGGCGAGTTCTGGGGCCTGTATCAAATGCAGGAACAAGGTGATCTCGAATCCGTGGCCGAGCACTACGGCATCGCCGAGGAAAAGCTCACGCTGGCCGAAGCGGACGGCTCGTTTAAGGAGGGAAACTCCTCGGGGATCGCCAGTTATCGCGCTCTGCGACGACTGGTGGACCGCGGCGATCTCAGTGATCCCGGCGTCTTTGCTGAAGTGTCGGCACTGATGGATGTGGATCATTTTCTCCGCTATCAACTAGCCGAAATCTATCTTGGCAATGCCGATTGGCCGCACAACAACATCCGCTACTGGCGAGGCCCCGCGCCCGAGCCGGACGCGGTGGATGTTCCGCCCGGGCACGATGGCCGCTGGCGCTGGATGCTCTTCGACACCGATCTTGCGTACGGTCACCCGTGGAGCGGTGGTGTCTCCGACGCCACGCTCGCCGCAGCCATCAGCCCGAATGGTCGACCCGGACTCAATGCACCTTGGTCGACCGCTCTGCTGCGCGGACTGCTCGAGAACCCAACCTTCCGCAACGACTTTATCAACTCCATGGCCTGCTACCTTAATGCCGACTTCAGTGCGACGCGGGCGCGTTCTCTGCTCGCCGAGATGCGCGCCGCCATCGAGCCGGTGATGCCTGAGCAAGTTTCGCGCTGGCGCACCAGCAACAGTTCGACTGCGGTGTGGATCACCAACGTGCGAGTCATGGAAGGTTTCGCCCGGCAACGCCCAGCCTCGGTCAGGCAGCAATTTGTCCGTGAACTCGGCCTCGAAGGCATCGCGAAACTCACCGTCGATGTTCTTCCCCCGCGTGCGGGCGTGGTTACCGTGCATCGCCTGCGCCTCGATACCGCGACCGCCGGGATCGATGCCCCGGTCTACCCGTGGCAAGGTACCTTTTTCGAAGGCGTGCCCATCGCCATGACCGCCGAACCGCGGCCGGGCTTTCGGTTCACAGGTTGGGAGGAGAACGGCGACGGAAATTCGGCCCCAACTCTGACGACTACACTAGCCGCCGACACCCTCTTTCGCGCATACTTCGAACGCGACGAGGGAGTGACCGCGGCGCCACTGGCGGAACTCAAGGAAATTCGTTTCGATCAGTGGAACACCGACGCGCCCGCGGGCACGCAACCAGCCTATCTTCGTTTTGAGCAAAGCAGTGCCGCCAAGCCGGATCCCGGCGCGCTATTGGACAGTGTATGGAGCGGTTCCTATGCTCTCACCGATCGCAGCCGCTTCGTGGGGCTCGATGCCGCCGGAGTCGGGCTCAAGGATACTGGAAGGCTCGCCGATTTTCCCGGCAGCGGCGTCCCCGGCGCGGTGGTCCTCGCACTGGATACGCGCGGAGTCACAGAAGTTACCGTTGCGTGGACTGCCGCCACCATTGTTCCAGGCGAAACCCCATACGCGATCCGCCTGCAGATCGCCGTCGGCGATGCTGCGTTCACAGATGTTCTTGACCCTTCCGGGAGCCCTGTCGAGTATCTCTCGGAGACTGCCACCGGCGAGACCCGCTTCTCTCCTCTCGCCTTGCCCACGATCGCCAACGGCCAGCCACACGTTGAACTCCGTTGGCGCTACTACTCAACTGGCAGTCACACGGGATCAGGACCAATGATGCGACTCGACGACATTCACATTTCCGCACGAGTTGGAAACGGCAACGGCAACGGCAACGACCCCGGCCAGATCACCTACGTGGAATGGCTCCCATCTGGAAAGGTCGGTCTGCGGTTTCTGGGCGCACCGTTTCTCACCCATACCCTGCAGTGGTCGACAGACCTCCTGGCTTGGAGCGATGGCGACACGTTCACAACAGACGCGACGGGCAGCGCGCAGCTGGAGGTTTCTGAACCCGCGCAGGGTGGTCGAGCACTTTACCTCCGCAGCAGGCGGCCACGCTGAGTTGAGGTAGGTTGTCGTTGCTTCGCCTGAGTTTTCCACTACGTCAGAGAGTTCCTCGTAGGGCGCTCGTGCCTGGCAAAGCCGACCGGCTACAGGCTATGACGCCTCCGGCACTTTTGAGCCAGTTGATTGAGGAGCAACGCACTCTAGCAAATTTCGAAGACGACTTGTTATCTCCGGAATGTTGCGGAATGTTGTCTCATGAGTGACTCGAACGAACCCATCCCCCGCACATCCCATCGCGAATTGCAGTTCGACCATGGCACGGCACTGGGCCTGAGCCACCGCTGGCACAAAGGCCAGTATTGCACCATTCTGACGAAGGCTGGGATCGTTGGTTGCGGAATCTATGACCTGACGACACCTGCGGAGTTCGGGCAGGCAATCGCAATCGCAAAAGGAACTCCCGACAATCCCCTCACTGAGCCAGAAGATCTCTACGAAGCAAAGATCGTCGGACTCACCCCGCAAGCCGCCAAGCTCGGAATCCGCGAAGGAATGACAGGCCGCGAAGCCGTCGAGCTTATGCTCCAGGCAAAGCTCGAAGACTAAGGTCGCCCTCATCCCAAGGAGAGGCGGACTCCGATCCGCCTCAGCCCTACTCTAATCCTCAAGCAAAACTTTTCATCTTCGCTGGTGCGTCACTGCCGCACTGGAAGAGAAGATCCAGAACGGTGACGCCGTGCTCAAAGTCGCCATGGCCCTGAAGGTATTCGGGATAACCTGAGTAGTCCATCCATTCGACTTCAATGCCTGATGCGGTGAAGAGATCAGCGTCGAGATAATCCTTTGCAGCCGGACCGGAGAGGTAATGCGTGGCTTCGGAATCCTTGCAGATCCCCAGCAGGCGCTCGGATTTTCCGTCGACAAGCTGGTAGTCGCTCGACCACTGGATCGTCGTCGTGATGCCCAGCCATCGATTGATCGCGGTGATGAACAAATGGTTGATCTCGCTTAGCAACTCAAGGGTGCCGGCCTGCTGATAGAGTGCTTCCAGGGCATCGGCATAGTCGCGAAAGTGCGGTGCCCTGGCGTAAAATCCACGCAGCGTCTGCCAGTGATTGGCCGCCCAGCTGGAATCGCTGATCCGCGTCTCGTTGATCCTTTGCAAATACTTCCCTTTCACTTCCACCGGGATCGACAACCACTTGAGACCGCCCGGGCCTTTCACTTTATTGCGATTCCTCCAGTCGCGCCGGGTGTACTGCATATCGTCATACAACACGAAAACGTCGACGCTGTTGATCAGGTCGAAGTAGCCCTTCCAGGGAATGTAATTGGACTGAAGGATAGCGATCTTTTTCATGATCACAACATAAGGGCCCGCGCCATGCTCGCTGCCCGAACTGGTTTTGTGATTGACGATTGTGTGGGCGTCCACTACCACCGTAACATCGTATCGTAAAGGGCCATATGCCCTTTGCTTCGTGATCCCCATCTCGTGATCCCCATCTCGTGATCCCTTTCTAATGGCAGGCGTTCATTGCACTGTTCTAGTCACCGCAGTCGGAGCTGTCATCGGCTACGGAGTGGTGCGCTGCCTGCGTCAATCGAGCCACGAGGTCAGGATCATTGGCACCGACATTTACCCGGACGCCGTCGGTCAACGGTGGTGCGATCACTTCAGCCAGGCGGTCCCGGCGAAGGATCCACGCTTCATCGATTACCTGCTGGAAATGATCGCGCGCTTTGAAGTGCAACTGGTTATTCCAGGAACGGAATACGAGATCGAGGCGCTGCATCAAAATCGAGAGCAACTGGCGCAGGCAGGCGCAGTGGTCTTGTTGAATCGCCCGGAGGTGATCGACTCCATGCATGACAAATGGAAGGCGGTTGAATTTTTCACCAGCGCTGGGATCCCGACGATTCCTTCGCGCATTGATGACGACTTTGCCAGCGCGGTTGCAGACCTCGGGTTGCCGATGTTATCGAAGCTGCGCTGTTCCGATGCTGGAAAGGGAATGCGGGTGGTGCACGATGAGGCGGAGTTCCGTGCCTGTCGGACGACGGCAGGCGACAATTTCATGGTGCAACGGATCGTCGGCAGCGACGATGAAGAGTTTACGGCAAGCGTCTTCGGCTTTGGCGATGGCACCGCGCTCAACGGCCCGATCTTGAGGCGAAAACTTTCCAAGGCCGGAGCTACGGACAAAGCCTGGACGATGGAATCGCCGGAGCTCGCTGCATTGATCGATTCCCTCACGGCGCATCTCCGACCGCTCGGCCCCACCAATTACCAGTTCCGCAAAGACGGCGATCGCTACGTCGTGCTTGAGGTCAATCCAAGGATATCATCCGCCACTTCCATCCGAGAAGCATTCGGGTTCAACGAAGCTGCGCTGTGCATCGAGTGGTTCATCAATGAGAACCGTCCATTGCAGCCAACATTGCGCAGTGGCTCTGCCCTGCGCTACCTGGCGGACGCCGTGGTCTATGATGATGATGGCCCGCCAGCGTGAGGGAGAGGGTGCTGCTGCTGGAGCCACAACCCGTGGGTGCGCACGGTGGCATGTTCCAATTGCTCCGTCGTTAGAACCATCAGGCTGGAACTTGGATATTCCAAAACCTCCAGCGCTCTTTGATAGCAGTGAACGTACTTGGCTGCGAGCAGGATCGTGATCGGCGGCTCTGTGTCGTGCCGGGGCAAAGCCCGTAATTCATCGCCAATCAACAGACCGAGCAAGTAGTGAGTGTTCGATGCTCCGGACGCACCACCGAGCACACCACGCGTCCGAGCTTTGAACAAACCAGCTGCCATTCCGCGATCGCGAGCAGTGCAGACACCTGCAACAAATGCATCATCGTGCGCTGCGTTTATTTCACCGAACCTGTCCCATTCGAGAGTAGCTCGAAGAATACTCTTGCTGGCGAGCAAATCGAACAACTCTCCGGTCATGAATGTCGCAAAGTCGACCATACTCCCGTTCTCGATTCGAACATGCTTACAATGCGTTCCAGGCAGAATGACGAGACATCCATCGCTGGCGAGCTTTCGCGTTTCTGGCAGTGTCAGGATTCCGATGAGCTCGGACTCTTCCCCACGCATCACGTCAGATGCTGTCCGCACGCCTGAAAACAGATGGATTGGCACATCGGCGCCGCGATAGCTGACATGCAAGGACTCGCATTCAAGCGCCGCAGCATCGGTCGCAATGAATGGGACATTCGCATACGGAAGTTCCTTCCAACCGACAGACGACGACGCCATGCCAGAGATCAGCACCGGCGCGAGCGGCGCGTCCATCGCCGCCATTACTTCCAGCAGGTAGGATTCAAAATGAGCCGCGTCTGCTCCGCCGAAACTGCGCACGCCACGATCAGACGTGAACTCGTTGATCACGTTTAAGTTGGTTCCCCTTTCAACCAAACGAAGGCGGAACGTGCTAGTGCCCCAGTCGCAGCTCAGGAATGCGTTCATCAGCAGGAACTATCACACCCAGACGCAGGCGGAAGCCAGAAGTTTCAGTGCGTCAGTTCAGTGCGTCAGGGGAATCCATTCGGAAACGAATGGCCATCAAAAACACACAAACGATTGAAACGATTGCATTCGATCGTCAATGGCGGCACACTGTGCGCAAATAAAAAAATCTCCTATAAACATGAAGAGAATTCGTTCGATTTCGACACTCCTGGTTCCAGCCTGCTTCAGCAGGGCGATCAAGGAAGCACCCAGAAAGTACTCGCGGAGGAGCTGCTTTCTGACGGCATCTTTGTTTTTGTTTTCATGGTTTCGTTCTATTTGGTTTCCGAGGTGTATGACCGCCCACTCGGGCAGATCATTCAGTATATCGTAAAATGAATGCTCTAGAAGTCAGTAGCCTCACATGGATATTGCAAAAATTATCAAAATTACAGATAAATGTCAATGATTTGAGAGAAAAAGTTGCGAATTTACGGAAGTCCTTATTTTTCAACGATCTAAGACACGGCTTTATATTTGTAGAACGTCTATCTGATCGGAATCATTGGCGAGAACTGGACTGATCGCGCCGAAATGTGGCCATCGATGAGCTTTTGCGCGTTGTCGACTGCTGGGTTACTTGAGCGCATCGAAGCATCGTATAGTATTCGCCATGCGCCACCGTTCCAAACGCTCTCCTCTTCTCACCCTTTGCCGCTTTTGCATGTGCGCCATTGGCGTCGACTCGCTGGCGTTTGCCGAAGAGTCGCCGCCTGTGGCCCAAGGGAACGAGCAGCGACTGCTGAGCCGCTCCCGTCAGTTGACCTTTGCTGGAAAGCGCGCGGGTGAGGGCTACTTCAGCGCGGATGGTAGCAAGCTCATATTCCAAAGTGAGCGGGACGAGGCCAATCCGTTCTTCCAGATCTTCCTGATGGATCTCGATACAGGCGACACGCAGCAGATTTCTCCCGGCACTGGCAAGACGACCTGTGCCTGGGTGCATCCAGGGGGCGAAAAAGTATTGTTCGCATCCACACATGCGGACCAGCAGGCAGAGACAAAGCAGCAGGCAGAGCTGAAGGATCGTCTGGAAGGGACATTGAAAAAATACTCCTGGGACTACGACGAGAACTTCGAAATCTGGGAGTCAGGCGTGGATGGCAGTAACCTCAAAAACCTTACAAACACACAGGGCTACGACGCGGAAGGCTCCTACTCGCCCGATGGGCAATGGATCGCATTCGCCTCGAATCGCCACGCATACGGAGCAGAGTTAAGCGAGGAAGATGCTGCGCGGTTCGAGACCGATCAGGCATTTCTCATGGATATCTATGTGATGCGCGCAGATGGCGGCGCTGTGAAGCGGTTGACGGAGGTCAAAGGCTACGATGGTGGACCATTCTTCAGTGCGGATGGCACGAAGATCTGCTGGCGCCGATTCAATGAAAAGGGCGATCTTGCAGAAATCTGGACCATGAATGTGGATGGCTCGGATCAGCGCCAACTGACCCGCCTTGGTGCGATGTCATGGGCTCCCTACTTCCATCCGTCCGGTGAGTATCTGATCTTCACCACGAACTTGAACGGTTTTGCCAACTTTGAGCTCTATATTGTCGATACCGAGGGCAAGCAAGAACCTGTCAGAGTAACCACCACGGATGGGTTCGACGGGCTGCCGGCCTTTTCGCCCGACGGCCGCAAGCTGACGTGGACGTCGAATCGGACATCGAACAAAACGTCTCAAATCTTCTTCGCCGACTGGGATCATGTGGCGGCCCTTGCTCTGCTCAAGGAAAGCAAGGAGGTCGCATCGGCTCCGATGGCTGATGCCGTGACGCTGCCTGAAACCGAGCCAGGAATATCCGGAGACGATATTCTCAAACACATCACCTACCTGGCCTCCGAAAAATTGCAGGGACGACTCACTGGCACTGAAGGCGAAAAACTCGCCACCGAGTATGTTGCCGCGATGTTCAAGAAAATTGGACTGGTACCTGCGGGTGATGACGGCACTTCCTATGATCCCTTCGAGTTCACGGCAGGCGTTGACCTTGGCCCGGAGAATAGCATGGCCCTTGGCGACGATGCGTTGGACCAAGATGTCTGGCGTCCGCTGTCGTTTTCACAAACAGGCGAAATCACTCCATCTGAGATCGTCTTTGCCGGTTACGGTCTCGACGTCCCTGAGAGCACGACCGAGTCCGGCGAGAAGCTGGAGATGTATTCGTCCTATGTGCATCTGGATGTGAAGGGCAAGTGGGTGATGATGTTCCGCTACATCCCGGAAGGGCTCACTCCGGAGCAGCGGCAGCGTTTTGCCCGTCACTCCAGTCTGCGGTATAAAGCGATGACGGCACGGCAGAAATTTGCACGCGGCATCATCGTCGTCAGCGGACCGAATGCGCAGGTGAAAAGCGAGCTGGTGCCACTCGGGTTCGATGCATCGATGGCCGGATCAGGGATCGCTGCGATTTCCGTTACCAATGCATTTGCCGAGAAACTGCTGGCAGCCCAGGGAAAAGACCTCAAAACCCTGCAGGATCAACTCGACACCGGCGAGATGGCGTCAGGCTTTGCCGTTGGCGATGGCAAACTCGGTGGCAACATCGATATCCAGCATGAAAAGAAGACCGGGCGCAATGTTGTGGCTACGTTGTCCTCCGGCCCAATCAACGTGCACAATCCCGCCATCGTCATTGGTGCGCACGTCGACCACCTTGGTCCGAATGCTGGCACCGGATCGCTGGCACGGGATGAAGAGAAGCAAAAGATTCACGCAGGCGCCGACGACAATGCATCCGGAGTGGCGGGCATGCTTGAGATTGCCGAATACCTGGCAGCGCAGCAGGCCACAGGCAAAATCAAGCTGAAGCGCGATGTGATCTTTGCCGCTTGGTCCGGCGAGGAGATCGGGCTGCTGGGATCTTCACATTTCACCAAAGAGGCGGCGAAGTTCTTTGGCGATGAAAACGCCCGCCTGAACCTTATGTTCGGGGCTTGCCTGAACCTCGACATGATCGGCCGGTTGAACAAAACACTCGTCCTCCAGGGAGTCGGCTCCAGCGATTTCTGGACTCCCGAGGTTGAAAAGCGCAACGTCCCCGTCGGCTTGCCACTCATGTTGCAGGAGGACTCTTACATTCCCACCGATGCCACTTCCTTTTACCTCAAGGGAGTGCCGATCCTCAGCGCCTTTACCGGTGCCCATGAGGACTATCACACACCGCGCGACACCGTCGACAAGATCAATCTCGATGGAGCCAGGGATGTGTCAAAGCTCATGGCATTGATCGCACGCAGCCTTGCGACCGGTGATACATTGCCCGAATACAAAGTCGTCGAGCTGCCACAGGATCGGGAGAATCGCGCGCAGCTCCGCGTGTATCTCGGCACCATTCCCGACTACGCGCAGGGGGACGTGAAGGGCGTCAAGCTATCCGGCGTCACAGCGGGCGCCCCTGCCGCCAAAGCGGGAGTCCAGGTCGGTGACGTCATCGTCGAACTCGCTGGCAAGGCGATCGAAAACATCTACGACTACACCTTTGTCCTCGGCGCAATGAAAGTCGCCCAGGAAACCGAGATCACCGTGCTGCGCAATGACGAAAAGATCACGATGAAGATCCTTCCGGGCTCGCGCGATTGAGGTTCGAAGGTGTGCCGCTAAACTAAGCAGCCGGCTCGACCGCGCGCTGGCTGATCCCTTCCGCCTGGAGCGCCTGCTCCAGCGGCGGCTCGGCGGGCACCCGCGCGAAGGCAACGGAGTGGCGGGTGCAACTGGTCTTCCATTGTGTAACGTGCTGGTCGTATGCATTGCGATAACGCTTCAGCAGCGCAGGCTCCACTCGGCGTGTGTGCCGACTGTTGTCTTCGACTTCGACAAATTCGTAGTTGCCCTGCCACCTCGGCCGTTCTTCTTCGATCGTGAAGGGTGCAAGAATTACACCGGAGCCGTTGCGCGTCGTCAGTGCGGTCACGATGCGTTCGGGCGAATCAGGGAACAGGATATCGCTGACCAGCACGCGCAGGGCATTCGCGCGCAGTGGCAATTCGCCCAGCATCAGGGGAATCGGCGCGGTGGCCGTGGTTCCTGAATCCTGCCAGAGATCGATCGCCATTTTCACCCACCGATCACCCTCGCGAGCGTCGTCCGGCACCAAGGCATGCCGTCTGCCACACGCCAGCCACACATTGATGGCACTGCTGGTCTGCGTAGCGGAATCGGTGCAGAAAAAGAACAGCTCCAGGCTTCGCGACGCCTTCGGTTCATTCACAAACATCGACCGCGATACGTCGAAGATCACATCCACCTGCGGGCGCACTTCCTCGCGGTAGAGTTTCATGGTGTAATTGCCTGTGCGCGCGAATGCCTGCCAGTTGATGTGGCGAGGATCGTCGCCCGGCAGATAAGTCCGGTGATCTTGAAAATCGATCGAGCTGCCGGCTCCTCCACCCTGAAACTCGCCCGCAGCGCCCTTCCACACACGGTTCCGAAAAGGCAACCGCACCAAGCGCGCAACGCCACGCGCCGCCTCACGCGTCCGTCGCAGGAGCTCAGCATCGCCGAGCAACGCCGCTGCTGGATCACTATTGTTCGAATCTGCCAAAGTGGGCTCAGACTAACGCAAACCAGAAAAGAAAGAAACCCCCAAGAGGTTCTCTACTGGCGATCCTGCGGTCCCGCTCAGGACTCTCAGGCTTTAAGGCGAGCCAAACCGAACCGCACCTGCGCACCGGAATCGCGTGGTGTCCACATTCCTGTTGGTACGGCGGCACTCTGCAAAATTACTACTTGCCCCCGCCACCCTCAGACTGGCCCTGCTCCCCAAGAAGGCGCAGCAATGCCGACCGTTGTTCTGGTTCCTTGTGCAGCATTTGCCTGAGAGCACCAATCGCAGAAGTCTTGCCGCTGGGGTAAACTCCCAGGTTCCGCGCGACTTCTCTTTCAAAATGACGCATCGCGACCAGCGAGGCATCGTTCCCTGACAGGAACCCGAAGGCACGTTCCAGCAAATCGTGGAGTTCAGGCATCGGCGATTCAGGCTCGGCCACCATCTCCAGCAGCCTGGCAAAGTAGGAGGCGCACAGGATCCGCCCGTAGTTTTCCTGCAGCCCGCGCCGGTAGTCGTGTACATAGATCTCGCGCAGCGCGTGCAGGTCGCCACGTCGACTGCGGGTAAAGGTAATCTCCGCACCGTAGAAAAGATCCAGTTTTCCCGAGTAGGCGCTGCCCGGGCGCCTGGCTCCACGGGCCGCCGTGCGCACCAGCCCGTGCTCCGCCGTCGACCAGTGGACGATGAGGCTGGTGTCGGTCAGTGGAATCCTGCGCAGGAGGATAGCGGTAGCTTTTTCCAAAAGATTCGAAGTTGAAATGCAGTTCTTTCGCCACATAAGTAAGCCTCTATGGAGAAAAGCAACAAGGTCGAATCCGCAGACTTACAATCGTGTGACACCAGTGCGCTCAAGCAGCGCCTGGGGCAACTCTGGAGGTATCTTTGACCTGCCGACCTTGCAAAGACGGCTGGAGGAGGTCGATGGCCTCATGGCGGCGCCCGACTTCTGGGATCGGAAGGAAGCCGCTCAGAAAGCGGTAGAAGAGCGCTCGCAACTCAAGGGAAAGATCGATCCTTTCCTTGCGCTTGAACGCGGAATCGACGGGCTCGATGAGGTGTTCGAGCTTGCTGAGGATTCCGGCGATGAGGCTTTTTCCCGCGAAGCAGTGACAGAGTTCCGTGCTCTTGAAAAGCGTTTGGCGGCATTTGAGCTGCTGCAATTGATGAGTGGAGCGCAGGATCGCAACGGCGCCTATGTGACGATCAATGCCGGCGCTGGCGGCACCGAGGCCTGTGACTGGGCCAGCATGCTCTATCGGCTCTACTCCCGCTGGGCTGAGCGCCACAAGTTCAACGTCGAAGTTATGGAGGTTCAGGAATCCGACGAGGCAGGGATCCGCACTGCCACCATTCGGGTTTCAGGGGATTACGCCTATGGCTATCTTCAGACTGAACGGGGTGTGCACCGGCTGGTCAGGATCTCGCCGTTCGATGCCGCGAACAAGCGCCATACCTCCTTCGCCAGCCTCGACGTCACGCCCGATCTCGGTGAAGACGCCGACAAGATCGAGATCGAAGTCAAAGAAGACGAATACGAAATTACCACCATGCGTTCCGGTGGCAAAGGCGGCCAGAACGTGAACAAGGTGGAGACGGGCGTGCTCTTGCGCCACTTTCCCACAGGCATCTTGATCCGCTGCACGGCAGAGCGCCACCAGCACAAGAACCGCGCGCGGGCAATGGCCCTGCTCAAGGCCAAGCTGTTCCAGATCGAGGAAGACAAGAAGCGCACTGAGATGGAACGCCAATACGGCGAGAAAGGTGACATCGCATGGGGCAACCAGATCCGTTCCTACGTGTTCCAGCCGTATCAGATGGTCAAAGACTTGCGCACTGGCGAACAGACCAGCAATATCTCCGCAGTCATGGATGGCGAGATCGATGATTTCATCGAAGCCAAACTTCGCGGCAAGAAGGCTGGCGAAGTGGATCTCGACGACGACTTGGATTGATTTGGACTAACACAACCACCTGATCGGTGCTCATCGATATCATCACGATCTTCCCCGAAATGTGCCGCGGCCCATTGAGCGAAAGCATCATGGGACGTGCGCAGCAGAGCGGCTTGCTCACCCTGCGCGTCCACGACCTGCGTGACTACGCCGACAACAAGCACCGCAAGGTCGATGATGAACCATACGGCGGTGGCCAGGGCATGGTGATGAAACCCGAGCCTTTCTTCGCCGTGGTCGAACATCTGCGCACCGAGGCGAGTCGGGTTGTGTTGATGACGCCGCAGGGGCGTAGGTTGAATCAGCAGGAAGTCGTGGGTTTTGTCAGTGCGGAACACCTGATCGTGCTTTGCGGCCACTACGAAGGGATCGATCACAGAGTCGTGGAAACCCTTGTCGACGACGAGATCAGCATCGGCGACTACGTGCTGTCCAATGGAGCCATCGCTGCCAACGTCTTTGTCGACGCCATCGTCAGACAGCTTCCCGGAGTTCTGGGCGATGCCAGATCCGCCGGCGATGACTCCTTTGCCAACGGCCTGTTGGAAGCCCCCTGCTACACCCGCCCACCAGAGTTTCGCGGCATGAAGGTCCCTGAGATCCTCATTTCCGGCAATCACGGCAAAGTCGATGAGTGGAAAGCCAGACGCAGCCGGGAACGCACCCTCCAGAATCGTCCCGATTTGCTCCGGGAGTGACTCCAGATCTGCTAAAACTGGAAGTAGATAAATGCGCCGCCGCCGGTGGAGCAGAACATGAGATAGAGGATCATGGCTGCGGCGAGAATGATCTTGCAGGGTGCGGATTCGAGCAGCCAGCGGGCTTTGCTTTCGGCGATGAACTGGTAGATCCAGACGGCGAAGATGAGGCTGAGCATGAGCAGCGGGCACTCGGGATCTGTCCATGGAGTGGTAAAAATGCGCCGCAGGATGAGCAGGGCGTCGTCCAGTGACTCGGCGCGGAAGAAGACCCAGCCCAGGAGGACAAAGGTAAAGACCCACAGGCGTTTGAGCATGTCAGGGAAGTGATCGCGGTACCAGTCGGAGCGTTCCAATGCTCGGGTGGCGATGGTGCCGATCGCGTGCAGCAGGCCCCAGATGACAAAGGTCCATGCGGCGCCATGCCAGATGCCGGAAATGACAAAGACGATGAACAAGTTGAGGCACGTCCTCGCTTCGCCAAGGCGATTGCCACCGAGCGGCACGTAGACGTAGTCGCGGAACCAGGTGGAGAGACTGATGTGCCAGCGACCCCAGAAGTCGCTCAGTCCGGTGGCGAGATAGGGATGGTTGAAGTTGAGCATGAGGCGGAAGCCCATGAAGCGGGCGACGCCCCGCGCCATGTCTGTGTAGCCGCTGAAGTCGAAGTAAATCTGCCATGCGAAGCAGAAGGTGCCGAGCATGAGTGCTGCTCCGCTTGCCTGGCCGGGATCGCTGTAAATGCGCTCGACGTAGAGTGAGAGATAGTTGGCACAGGCGACTTTTTTGAACAGGCCAACGAGGAACAGGGATGCGCCTTCGGAGAATTGCTCGACCGTCGCCTGTGGCATGCGGCGGAACTGCGGCAGGAGATTGGACGAGCGCTCGATCGGCCCGGCGACGAGTTGCGGGAAGAAGGCGACGAAGGTGGCGAAGCGAAGGAAGCTGGGTTCGCGATCGATTTTACCGCGGTAGAAATCGATGGTGTAGCTCATCGATTGGAACGTGTAGAATGAGATACCGACTGGAAGCAGATACTCAAGCCCCGGCGGCATCAGAACATCCGGGTGAGGGACTTCCAGGCCGAGGCCCATGCTGGCCAGCAGGGCATTGGCATTGTCGCGGAAGAACAGGGCATACTTAAAAAAGGCGAGCAGTCCGAGATTGTTGACCAGGCTGACGGCGAGCCACTGTTTCCGTTTCCGTTTGCGCTTCACGGCATCGCCGGTCAGTCGCGCCATGCAATTCACCACTTGGAAATCCAGCGCAGTGGACAAGATGACGAGGCCGAGGTAGAACAGCCGCCACCAGTCGGCGGAGGCACCAGTCCCCTGCATCGGCACGGTCTGGAATGCGTAAAATGCATAGGATGCGCCGAGCACCCAGTGCATCCAGTAGCGCGTCCGGCCCAACGCGAAGAACCCCGCCAGGACAACGGCGAAGAACAGTGCGAACGACCAGGTATGGAACAACATGAGAAGCGAATGGACAGGGGCGGCAGGTTCTACCCCTTCTTAATGCAAAGTGAAAGCCCGGAACCACCGAAATGTAACCGAGCGGACGATGCCTCTTGCCTGAGCCACTCAAAGAATACAAGTTCTGCCCATGAGATTTTTCCCTTCCACAACAGTTGTTTCAATGTTGGCGCTGGTCTGGGCACCCGCTGCTTCTGCGGAGGATTGGCCACAATTCCGTGGCCCACGCGGCGATGGACACTCGACTTCCAGCAATGTGCCGCTGACGTGGAGTGAAACGGAAAACATTGCGTGGAAAACGCCCGTGCCAGGCAAAGGCTGGTCTTCGCCAGTAGTGGTGGATGATCGAATTTTCCTGACCAGCGCGGTGGCTGCCGTTGATGACCAGGATGCCACGGACGTGGATCGGTCACTGCGAGCGCTGGCCATTGATGGCGAAACCGGGGCGATCCTCTGGGACATCGAGGTATTTCAGCAGCCAGCAGCTGGCGCGCCGCAGATCCATAAAAAGAACAGCCATGCCAGCGCCACGGTGGTGGTGGAGGGCGACCGCGTTTACGTTCACTTTGGCCACATGGGAACGGCTTGCCTGAACCGCAACGGCGAGATCTTGTGGAAGAATCAGGAGCTGAAATATACTCCGGTCCACGGCAATGGCGGCTGCCCGATCATCGTCGGCGGTCATTTGATCTTCA
>JAQCER010000697.1 GCA_027618625.1 Verrucomicrobiota bacterium | reverse complement strand
AGCAACAAGCACGGCAAAGACGTCGGCGTCGATTGGAAAGCCTCCCTGGGAGAAGGAATCTCGCTGTCCGCCGAACAAAGCCTCAATGCGCTCTTTAATCTACCGGATTTTAATACGAAATCCAAGACCAGCACATCGGGTTCTGAGCTGCTGAAGAACAATGGATTTCAAAGCAACTACTCCGAGACCAGCGGCAATACGTTCCCGCGCGTGTTTCAGAGCGACTTCTCATCGCAGCAAAGTTCCAACCGCGACCGATTCAGCAGCGACAGCACCTCGTTCAACAGCAGCTACGACAATGGACCTGGACTGATTTTCAGTCCGCTCGACGTTGAGGCGATCGTGCGCGTGCTTGAGCAGGATGATATCGTTTCTCAGGAGGCCGCTCCGACCATCATCACCGAGGACAACGAGCAGGGTCTCATTTCCATCGTCGATCGCTTCCCGATCATTACTTCAACGGTGACCGAGACCAGTTCCGGGACGAATGTTACGCAGGAGGTGCGTTACCAGATTGACGAAAAGGATCCCGATCCCATGGAAGATCCCGAGAAGAGCCGCGAGATCGGCGTGACGCTGTCAGTGACGCCGACGTTGCTGCCGGACGGCACGGTGCGGATGAAGATGCGCCCGCGGGTGGCGAAGATTGTAGAACTCATTCAAGGAGCCAACGGCAACGTGTATCCGCGCGTCAGTGAGTCGACCGCTGAGGCGATCAGTCGGGTTCCCAGCGGGCAATCGCTGATCCTGGGTGGGTTTTACGATTACGGAAAGGGCGATTCCGGCAACAAGGTGCCAGTGTTAGGAAATATTCCACTGGTCGGTCGCCTGTTTAAATACGACAACGACACCATCGAGAAAATGAGCCTGGTGTTCATTATTACGCCGAGCATCTACAACGCATCGTCTCCCGACGAAGTGGCTGAGAGCAATGAAGATGTCCGCACGCTGTCGGGAATGGAGGTGAGCGAGCTGTATGATTTGAGTGCTCGTCTTGCGGCAGCGGAAGAGTCTTCCAAGGCAGCTCCACCCGCGCCTTCGGCTCGGTCCCGATCCCGATCCCAGGCCGCTCCAGCGGCCCCTTCGGCCCAAAAGGGCGTGTCCAGACGGGGATGGCTGAACCGGCTGGTCCGCCCTGAGCCCCAGGATTCAGACCCATACTACGAAAATCCCGAATAGAACATGATTTTCGAGCCCGTCACTGGCATCTCGTTCCCGCCACCGGATCCTGGAACTTGCGCCACCATAGAGTTGGGGATTTCGATCCTGGAGGCGATTGCCAATTGCACGGCGATCCATCTGCACCGCGGTGGATATCTGGCGGGTGAACACGAAAAGCAGGAAGTATTGGCCGCGTATCGCTCGCACCTTGCGGTGTCTGCTCCCGGGGCCAAAGAGAATGATTTTGTCCTGTTTCTGGCCGATTATCAAGCACTCAAGCATGCCATTGGTCGCGACGGCGAGATTAAGCGCATCCACAAAATCCTGCAGCGGCAGATCTACGAACGGATACACTACTGGAGTTTGGGCAACCTGTCTGATCCGTCCCATGCGCTTTACGTGCAATGCCCCTCGGTTCGGGTCGCCTGCGAGTTGCTGGTTTGTCCGGCCATCTGCGCCAACGATGATATCGTGCATGTGGCCGCCCTCAATCCCTTTGCCGGACTGGTTGCCGCCGAATGGATCCGCAACGATGCCGGTCAGATCCGGTTTGGCGAACAGCCGTTCGTGTTCCTCCTGATGGTCGAGTTCGCAGCTTGGACCACTCTGCACAAACGCCACTTCGCTTTGTGAACACTTTTAAGTGAAAACGCAAGCTGACGACAACGACGGGGAGCTAACAAAGAGAAGAGATGAACCAAACTACCAGTACGATTCGATCATCAGCACCGGCAGCACCGGCAGCACCGGCGACGTCACTGGATCTGGTGAGTCAGAGTCTGGGTGTCACCCTCAACCGAACCCTTCACGGTTTGATTCTGGATCAACTACGGTTGGCGGCTGGAGCGCAGCAAACTGACATCAGCGATGAAGCGTTGATTCGAAAATCGTCCAAGGTTCGCCTGCTTGGGGCCATGGCCAAAGCAGCGAACCTGCCAGCGTTTCCACAACTGAAGGGACTGCCCGATGCCGAGTTGCTGGCACAGTGCGATCCAGCGTCGCTGGCGCGGGGGTTGTTCGTGCCGCTGCGCCGCAGTGCCGAGCAGATCCTGCTGGCGGTCGCCAACCCTTGGGATTACCGCGCGGATGACTACTGCGAGGCGCGTTTTCCCACCGAGGAAATCCTCAAGGTCGTCACTCTCGCATCCGAAATTTCCACTGTCATCGAAGGCACCACCAGCTCGTCTGGCCCCAGCCGGGCGGATCTCGATGCACTGGATATCGATGAATATTCCCACGATGTTCCAGACTTTGACGTCGCCCGCCAGTATGAGGAGCCGATCGCGCAACTGCTCGCCAGCATCATTTCCACTGCCATCAAGTTTCATGCCTCTGACATTCACGTCAAGGCGGAGAAAACCAGTGTCGCTTACAGCTTTCGTATTGATGGAGATCTGCGGCCACGTGTGGAGATCCCCCTGAAATTGCGCGACCGCATTGATGCCTTTCTGCTTAACGTGATGCGGCTGCCGCAGGAGGAACGCAGCAAACGCCCCGGCATTTCCGGCCGCTTCACCGCCAACTACTACGGGCGCAATGTCGGCGTGCGCTACGAGCGGCACCGCACTTACCGTGGTTATCACATTACCATGCGTCTGCTCGATAAGACGCACCTGGAAGCACGGCTCGGCATGGGCACGCTGGCCTTTGACGAGGAAACACTGTTCGAGCTGGAAAAAGCCATGTCAGTTCCTTCGGGCATCATCGTCATGTCCGGCCCTACCGGTTCCGGGAAATCGACGACCTTGAACGCGATGCTGCGGGAACTGAATCGCCCGGAGGACAATATTCTGACGCTGGAAAACCCGGTCGAGGACGAGATTCCGGGGGTGGTGCATTGCGACCTGCGTGACTCGTCGGAGTTCAAGCCGATGATCGCCAGCTTCATGCGTTCCGACCCGGACATCATTCTCATGGGCGAGGTGCGCGACCGGGAGTCGGCGGAACTGGCGATCGAGGCTGCTATCACTGGACACAAAGTATTGACGACTATTCACACGCCACGGGCATCCCAGATCATTGAGCGCTTTGAGCAACTGGGGCTTGAGCGCTGGAAGATC
>JAQCER010000696.1 GCA_027618625.1 Verrucomicrobiota bacterium | reverse complement strand
ATGAAGGATTCAAGACCGGCAGAGCTCGCCCCGGGCATGTTCTGCACCATGCGCAGGCTCGCCACCCCAACGCCAAAGAAAACACTGAGAACAAATCCCATCGCGACGTCATCCCGCAGCCGGGTCGTGTGACGGATGGCCAGCATGGTCGCGACGCCGGCAATGCCCGAAAGGGTGGCACCGACGAGTAGGCCCGGAAGGGATTTTCCGGTTCCGCCGAGCGATACCATCACGGCAAAAGCGATCGCCACCCCGGGGAGGGTGGCGTGGGAAAGGGCGTCGCCCATGAGGGAGCGCTTCCGCAGCAGGAGGAAGGAACCGACCAGTCCCGCCGCGATCCCGAGCAGGATCGTGCTGAGAACAACGAGGCGCGTGTTGTAGTTTTGCAACAAGAGCACCTTGAGGATGTCATTCCATTCCGGCATGTCAGAGAGGGCTGGACCGCAGGGCTTCGGCTGCCTTCTCGAGGAGGCTCAGCTTACCACCGTAGGTTTTCTGGAGATTGTCACGGGTGAAGGTCTCGTTGACGGGGCCTGACGCGACGACCCTCATGTTGATGAGGACGATCCAGTCAAAATAAGTGGTCACGGTGGCAAGGTCGTGGTGCACGACGAGGCAGGTTTTTCCCTGATCACTGAGGCGGCGAAGGAGGGCGACAATGGCCTGCTCGGTCGCGGCGTCGACGGCGGCGAAGGGTTCGTCCATCAGGTAAAGATCCGCATCCTGCATGAGGGCGCGGGCGAGAAAAACCCGCTGCTGCTGTCCGCCGGAGAGCTGGCTGATCTGGCGTTTCGCGAGATGGGCGATTCCCACCTGCTCGAGAGCGGCCATGGCCCGGGCGGTTTCGGCTTTGTCGACCCGTCTGAACCAGCCTAAACGCCGATAGGCTCCCATCGCGACCACGTCCAGAGCATTGACGGGAAAATCCCAGTCAACGCTCTCGCGCTGCGGGACATAGGCTACACGATGGCGGTTTTTCCGGTAGGGCTTCCCGTAGATGTGCGCCCAGCCCGAGGTGCGCGGGACAAGATCGAGACAGGCCTTTAGTAGGGTGCTTTTTCCGGCTCCGTTCGGACCGACGATGCCAACCAGCTTGCCCTCCGGGATGTTCAGTTCGATGTCCCAAAGCACCGGTTTGCGGTGATAGGCGACCGTGAGGTCGTGAATCGCCAGCGGAACCTCGGGCGGATGCTCCGGCCTTGGCTCGCTGTTCCGCGTGGGGAACGCGGACTGGGATTCGAGAGTTTCGGTGATCATCGGATGAAAAACTGGGATTCTGAAAGGGGGGAATTTAGAAGTCGGGATCAATGAGCTGAACCCAGTTTTCCTTGTAAACCCTTTTCTGGAGCGGTGCCACCGAGGGCACGGGTGATGGTGGTGATGTTGTGGTCTATCATTCCGATGTAGGTACCCTCGTAGGTGCCGGCAGGCCCCATGGCATCGGAGTAGAGTTCACCACCGATCACCACCTGGTGACCCTTTGCGGCAGCTCCTTCAAGCAGAGCCCGGACATTCTTGTCGGAGACGGAACTCTCGACAAAGACCGCTGGAATCTGACGGGTCACGAGAAAGTCCACGAGGGTTTCGATGTCCTTTACCCCGGCCTCCGATTCGGTGCTCATCCCCTGGATGCCTCGGACTTCAACCCCGTAAGCTCTTCCGAGATAGTTGAAGGCATCATGGGCAGTCACGAGGACTCGTTTGGATTCGGGGATTGAGGAAATCGAAGAAACCGCGTAATCGTTCAACTTTTCGAGTTGATCGAGATACGCCGCCGCGTTCTCACGGTAGGAGTCGGCGTGAGACGGATCGTATTCCGAAAGTGCCTTTTCCACTACCTTGACCGCCTCCATCCAACCCCTGACATCCATCCATACGTGGGGGTCGTAGTGCTCCTCCTCATCGGTGATGACGTAGTCTGATTGCTCAAGAATGACTTCGGTGACAGCGGAAACCCGTTTCCCTGATCCAGCGAGACGGACGAGGACATCGCCCATTTTCCCCTCCAGCATGAGGCCGTTGTAGAAGATGATATCGGCCGACTGAAGGGCCTTCACATCATTACTGGTTGGTTTGTACAGGTGTGGATCAACCCCCTCGCCGATGATGCCTTCGACGCCGGCATGCGGGCCGGCTACCTCACGAACGATGTCGGCAATCATGCCCACGGTGGCGGCGACTCGGTAGCCATTCGCGGAGGACTCCGTTTGTTCTGAGCAGCCTGATAAAGCGAGGAGGGCAAGAAACGGAAGGGTTCTGAGCAAGCGATTCATTGAAAGGGAAATTTTTTGTTTCAAGTCGCCACTACCATGGTGCAATTATCTTGAATCGTCAAGATAAATAGTTTGAGTTCTAATAAAAAGATGATATCCTGTTGAGAGATGTCATCGAGCACTGTTGAAAATTACTTGAAAACCATTCTGCGACTTCAAAGCGTAGGCAATGGCAGTGCGACGGTTGGAGACATTGCCAGAGAGCTTCAGGTCACTCCCGGCACCGTTTCAATGATGATGCGTCATTTGAAAAGCCGCGGACTGGTGAGTTATGTGCCGAGGCGGGGGCTTTCCCTTCGACCGGAAGGTGAGGCGGAAGCGCTCAAAGTCGTTCGTCGTCATCGACTGATCGAATCGTTCCTCGTCGAAGTCTTGAAGCTGGATTGGTCAGAAGTCCACGAAGAGGCGGAGATTCTGGAGCACGTGATTTCCGATCGCCTTCTCGACAGAATCGACAGCATGCTGGGATCGCCGACCCGGGACCCCCATGGTGATCCGATTCCGGATCGGAACGGGGCCATCGCCCGCGACTCCGCCGTTCCGCTTATCGAGGCTGAAGCCGGTGACTATCGCGTCGTCCGGGTTTCAGACGAGGACTCGGCCCTGCTGGGATGGCTCGAGGAGAAGGGGCTTACCATCGGGGAAGAGTTTCACCTGGCCCATTCTGACCGGACCGCCGGGATACTGGAATTGTCGAAGACCAGTGGAAAGCGTGTTCATCTGGGACTTCAGGTCGCAGGTCAGGTTTTTGTCGAGGCGGTCTGAGTTTCCCGGGCCGATGCTTCAGTCCTCCCGGCACCGCCTCCATCCTTCCTATCCCTATTGGGAACTATAGTGACAGACACTTTACTTCAGATTTAAAATAACTTTGATTCCGGATTTTAATTGGTAGGAATTTTGAAATCCGGGGTGCGTTTATGGGGCGGGCGGAGCCGGGGATGGAGGGGGT
>JAQCER010000695.1 GCA_027618625.1 Verrucomicrobiota bacterium | reverse complement strand
CCGCGTCTGCGGTGGCAAGTTGTCTGCAAGCACGCTATTAGGCCGTCCCGGGGTAGGATCGGGAGCGCCACCCTCGATCGTCGGGCGCACCAACTCGATGTCGACACCGAAGTCGCTGCCGCCGATCGTCCCATTGAATGCCTGAATCGCGATGACATTCGTGCCCTCGCGGAAGGCACCAGCCACACCCGTGATCTCCGTTTTCGTGAGCGTGTTCGATTCCTTCGAAGCGGTGGAAGCCTCGGTGTCGAAGGATGGTTCGCCAGTGACATTGAGTCGGAATACCTCCTTGCCATTGATCCAGACGACGATGCCATCATCAATGATATAGCCCAACTGCAAAGCGGAGGGAATTTCGCCCGGAGCGACCTGAAATTCACGACGAAGAAACACTGAAGAATAGCTGTTCTGCATGTCTGCGAGCTCAGTGGACCACTCGATGCCGGGCGAACCGACACCGCCGAAACCAACGGGGAGCTTTGCCGTCTCCCAGGCTGCTGCATCGTATTCTGGAAGGCGCCAAGCGTCTATGGGATCGGAGGCCTCGGCGATCCCTTTTCGAAAATGCCAGCCATCTGCTGAGCTTGAAATGTAGGTTAACTCCGGCAGTGCACCGGGCGGCTGTGAGCTGCGCCACGATCCGGCAAGGTCATTGTCGAGCGACGGGTTGATCAACTCAATCGAGCTACCGCCACCCGCTGCCCGGCTCGGCCACGGATAGCCGGCCTGGTAATCAACCACGTCGACGGTCTTGCCAGACGCGTCTTCGAGCGACAGTTTTTCTCCACCATTGCTGAGCGATCCCGTCCACGGGCCCAGTGCCTGCGCGCCAAACGATGCCAGCAGCGTCTCCGGTGACTCGGCTACAATGAGAAACGCTTCGGCGGCGATGGACGTGTTCGCTGGAAACGTGAAGCCAACCCCGCCGAGCCTCCATCCAGATAAATCAACCGCCTGCGCACCGCTGTTGTAAAGCTCTACGAATTCATCCGTCACCGTCTTGTCCGCAGGATCGTAATGAATTTCGTTGATTACGACATCAGCCATTGCCGCAACGGCCGTGGTAGCGAAGAACGAAAGGGCTCGGACGAGGGAAAGGCTGTTCATGATTATCAGGAATGAGGCGATGGTTGCCTGGAGCTTCTATCACGTCCAACTTGAATACGCAATCAGCCACAATCGCCTTTTATCAAATCAGATTAATCAACTTGGCACACCATGCACGAACTGGACACTCACTTCATACACACACCGCAGATCGCCGCAGACGCTTTTGTCGCACCCTCAGCAGATATCATGGGCTCGGTCACCATTGGGAACCGCTCAAGCATCTGGTATCAGTGCGTGCTCCGTGGCGATATCAATGCCATACAGATCGGTAGTGAAAGCAATATCCAGGACGGCACGATCATCCATGTTTCCAGCACGCACCCGGCTGTCGTCGGTGACCACGTGTCCTGTGGGCACCGTGCCATCATCCACGCTTGCACCATTCACGACCAAGTCTTGATAGGCATGGGTGCCATCATCATGGACGAAGCCGAAGTCGGAGGTAGCAGCATTATCGGTGCCGGGGCTCTCGTCACCAAGGGGATGCAGATTCCGTCAGGCGTTCTGGCAGTGGGCAGTCCGGCACGGGTGATCCGCCACCTTACCGCTGACGAGCGCGCGTCGATTCCTGCGCTCAGCGCCAAGTACCTGCAAGTGGCTGCCGCTCACGCCCGATCTGGGCACAGACACGAACGCGGCGTGCAAACCGGTTGATTTTCGGCAACCGCGCTCATACGCTTCACCGATGCAAAACGACGTAATTGAAGTCGAAATCAAAGGGGTGCTGCCAACCAGCGGTGGTTGCGCGGTCTTCCTTGGCAACGATGACAAGACCTTCGTCATTTACATCGATCAGATGGTAGGGGCAGCGATGATCAGGTTCATGCACACGGTGCCCAAGGAACGTCCACAAACGCATGATCTCTTCGCCAGCTTGCTCACTGCATTGGGAACCAAGGTCGACAGAATCATCATCAACGATTTCCAATCCGGCGTTTACTTTGCCAGAATTATCCTGAGTGCGGAGAACGAACTACACCATAGAAAGATCGTGGAACTCGACGCCCGCCCAAGCGACTCCATCGCCATCGCAGTGCAGCAGAACGCACCTATCTTCGTGACTTCCCGGGTGTGGAAGGAAGCGGAAGACATGAGCGATGTGCTGCGCCGCGTGGATCAGGGTACCATCGCCGACGAGGACGATCTGGAACTGTAACGAACGTCAGGCCTCGGTTACGAATTGCCCCGTGCCTTCAACTTGGCCTCCGCCTGCTGGCGCTTGGTAAGCAATTCACCACGCTTCGCCCGCAGTGTCTGGAGCTGCTCCATGAGCTGCTCCGTTTTGCGTTCCAGCGATTGTTGCCCCGAGGCACTTCCCCGCGCAATTGCCTCGGAGATTTTCTTATCGAGTTCGTTCACCTGCGTCTCCCCTTTCAGAATGATCGCGTTGTACCGGTCGATCGCCTTGTCGAGCTTCGTCCCTTCTTCCGGGCCATTGACGATTCCAGAGTGCTCCGGTTCTGTAAATACCAGCGGGCCCGACGTTCCATTGGGATCCTTGGTCGGCCACTTTTCGGCAGACGTCGGTTTGGGGGCTGGCTTCTTGCCAGTGGTCACCACGTCCGAACCTTTCGCCAGAAGTTCCTCAGTTTCTGCTTTGTCGTAAAGGAAAACGCTCTGGATCGTTTCGGGCAACTCTTCAAATGGCAGCGTCGCATTGCCTCCAGCGTGAGTCACCCGAAGTGCATCTGGAGTCCACTTTGAAACAACGACCCCAGTGTAAGCTGCGCCAGAGCTCAACGTTAGATCGCCGAGTTTCTTCCCCTTCGCTGAGCTGCGGACGCTCACCTTGTAATCCTCGCGATAGGCATCGAACGCTTCTTGAAGCTCTCCATACTCCCGCTTGGTTTCGCGGAGCTGCTTCTGCAGTTCCTCCCGCTCAGCTTCCTGGGCTTTTTTGTCGGCGTCCGCGGCCTGGCTTTTGGCAATCGCTTCCTGCTTGAGCTTTTCCAATTCCTCCTTCAGCGCCTTCTGCTCAGCCTCAGCAGATGCAAGCCGCTCCTGAAGGGCTGCGGTATCTGCACCTCCTGTCGCTGCTGTTTCTTCCCTACATCCCACTAGAGCAAGGGCAACCATAAGCGTCCCTGCCATACCAAAACGAACCAGGGGATT
>JAQCER010000694.1 GCA_027618625.1 Verrucomicrobiota bacterium | reverse complement strand
CCAGACGCCGCCGTTAATGTCGACTCCGCCATCGGCCAGTTCGATCTGTTCAGGGAAGGGATCCCTATGTTTTAAAATTCGGCCATTGCCCACTGGTTTTCCGACTTTTGACGGCGTCGCAAATCCCTGGAGACCGTATAGCCAGCCATCGGGCCCCCAGTGGAAGCTGTTCAGGGTTTCGTGGCGATCGCGAATGCCCCAACCGGTAAGGCGCACTTCCATGGCGTCCATGTCTGCCTTGTCGTCGCTATCGCGATCCGGAACGAACAGAAGATTTGGTGGCGCTCCCAACCAGAGGCCATCCATCCCGACAGCAATGCCGGCAGGGAAGGGGATGCCCTCGAGAAACACCTTGCGGCTGTCGGCCACCCCATCGCGATCGGTATCCTCAAGTATCAGGATCCGGCTGTCGCCAAAGTTGGAGAAGCCTTTGCCCCGGTTTTCGTAGTCGCGATTCTCGGCGATCCACATGCGGCCGCGATCATCCCAGCAGAACGCCATCGGCTGTGTGATCATCGGTTCGTTGGCGAATGCATTGACCTGATATCCGTCAATAAGGGTCATGGACGCGACAGCCTTATCGGGCGTCATAAACTCGGCACGTCGACCTTCCTGCTGGGCGATGCGCCAGAGCGACCAGGTGCCGCCCTCTCCGCTGTAGCGCTTCCAGTCTTCGGTCAATGCGGTGTCGTCCAGCTCGCCTGAATAAGCAATCAGCCTGTGCTGGATGGTTTCAGTCTCGCCCACGCTGATCGTCCAGTCGCCAAGCCGGGCACGAACGGGACCGATGCCGAACTGGTCGTCGACACGCCAT
The DNA here is from genome assembly GCA_027618625.1 of Verrucomicrobiota bacterium. Lineage (GTDB taxonomy): Bacteria > Verrucomicrobiota > Verrucomicrobiia > Verrucomicrobiales > DEV007 > JAGROY01. The sequence goes on along the minus strand of JAQCER010000694.1, from coordinate 2,414 downwards.
GGTTGAGGGTATGCACCATTCTCTGGATGATCGAAGACAGCAATGTGTGCGGCGTCGTCGCGGCCATCGACTTGAAGGCCAACGTCGAGCCACATCGCCCTGCGGCCCTCGGTCCGGGCTCCTGTCTCCCGTGCGGCGTTCGCCACGGAGCCCTTCATTCCTTCCTTCCACGGCATCCTGATGAAGAGGCCGCCGTAGTCGTATTCTCCAATGGTGACATCGGTCAGAGCTTCACCTTTCCACTCAAGGTCGAGCAGATAGCGGTGGCCTTCGTCACGCATGGTCCATGTTTGTGTTTCTGTCAGAACGGCAGATCCGTCTTCGGCAAGGAGGTCGTAAACCGTTTGCCACCGTACGAACTCTCCCGCAGCTTCCAGCACCTTTGCGTCGCGTCGCTTCCAGTAGTCACCCCCAGGATGGTGAAAGTAGTCTCGCCCGTTGACCCGGGTGAATCCCCAGTAGATCCCCGTCTGGTGCTTATGGTGCCCGGGGCTGTACTCTGTCAGAACGCCTTTTCCATCTGGTGCGGTGATCGGATGAACGAACGGGCGGAAGTCGGGCTTCGCATTCTGCGTAAGGATGGGCTCTCCCCCGCCGTCGCGAAAGATGGCGATGCTCTCCCCATTTTCATTCGCCACGGCGCGTAAGGTGCCTGCATCTGCGTCGAAGATCGACAGAATGCTGAAAGCCGCGCCGATGTAGTGGAACAGGGGCAGGATCTGGAGCAGAGGCAGAGGTAGAGTGCGTGTAAATCGAATCATGGCGGTGGCAGAGTGCTACAATGCGTGACGCCTGAGTGCAATCTGGAAAAAAGCCACAGCAGCAGTATCGATCAATGCAGGAAATGCCGGTGACCGGTGAAGATCATGGCGACTTCGCGCTCGTTTGCGGCTTCGATGACTTCATCGTCGCGGAGCGAACCGCCTGGTTGGATCGCGGCGGTAGCCCCGGCTTCGGCCGCGGCGATCAGGCCATCTGCAAATGGGAACATGCCATCGCTGCCGACAGCGCTGCCTTCGAGCGAAAGCCCGGCCTGCTGCGCTTTCCAGACAGCGAGGCGAACGGAATCAACCCGCGACATTTGTCCGGCTCCAATGCCCAGCGTTCGATCCTTGCCACAGAACACGACGGCATTGGACTTCACATGACGCACGACACGCCAAGCAAAACGCATGGCCTCGAGTTCATCCTTGCTCGGGGGCCGCTTGGTTTTCACCTTCTCTTCGAGATTTGTCAGACCGAGTGTTTTCCGGTCGTGGTCCATCACCATGACGCCGCCCGGTGCTGAGCGAACGACTTTCTCGTCTTTCACGAGGTCCGCGTAGTCATTGGCGACTTGGATCAGGCGCAGGTTCTTCTTCTTTTGCAGCATTGCCCGAGCCTCGGCTTCGTAGCCCGGAGCAATGATCACGTCGGTGAAGATCCCACAGATTACTCTTGCGAGGCTCTCGGTCATCGGGCGGTTGCAAACGATGACACCGCCGAATGGGGCCTGCCGATCGGTTTCGAATGCCTTCTCCCAAGCTTCCCGCAAGTCGTCTTCATCACAGCCGACGCCACACGGATTCGTATGTTTCAGGATTGCGACGGTCGGTCGGCGGAATTCGGAAACCAGGTCCGCAGCTGCCTGGATGTCGAGCACGTTGGTGTAAGAAAGATCCTTGCCATGAAGCTGAGTGAACAGCTCGTTGAAGTTGCCGTAGAGGTTTGCTTCCTGATGCGGATTGTCGCCGTAGCGCAGGTGGCAGGCGAGGGGAAGGCTGATACTGAAGACGCTTTCGGTCTTCTGTTCGTTGTTGAGGAAAGTGGCAATCGCCCGATCGTATTGACCAGTGCGCTGGAAAACTTTGATCGCCAGTTGCTCCCGCGTTTTCAAACTTGTGGCACCGTCGTTCGCCTCCATCTCCGCGGCCACTTTTCCATAGTCGGCCGGGTCAACAACAATGGTAACGTCCTTGTAGTTCTTCGCACCGGCTCGCAACAATGCAGGGCCCCCAATGTCGATCTTCGCGATCGCCTCATCCAGGGTCACACCATCTCTTGCCACGGTTTGCTCGAACGGGTAGAGATTGACGACCAGCAGATCGATCGTAGGAATTCCATGCTCTTTGGCCTGCTCCTTGTGCTTCTTGTCACTACGCAACTGCAGGAGCCCGCCATGCACCTTCGGGTGCAAGGTCTTCACGCGTCCATCGAACAGCTCGGGAAATCCTGTGTAGTCGGATACATCGATGACTTTAACTCCCGCCTCTCGAAGGAAGGTGGCAGTGCCGCCGGTCGAAAGGATTTCGACACCGAGTTTAGCCAGCTTGTGCGCAAAGTCCTCAAGGCCCGTCTTGTCAGAAACGGAGATTAATGCTTTTCGAATGCTCATGTGCGGATGTCTTTTCCTCTGAAAGCAAAAGGAGGTGGCA
>JAQCER010000693.1 GCA_027618625.1 Verrucomicrobiota bacterium | reverse complement strand
AATGGCCCGCGCCTTGCAAATGAAGCCTTTTGCCGCGTCTCGCTACGATCTTCATGAATAACCCAGGCTGGCTAGGAAATCGTCAGCAGGAATGATAACCCTACCAACATCAGCGTCAGCGCCCTAAGGCCAGCGATCAGTCGAATTTGTGTCTAACTTTGCGCCTGTCTGGACATCAGACAGGGTCACAGGCACCCGCTTGCCACTTTCATTTGGCATGGGGCGTAGTATGCTTCACAGTGTTCGAACCGACTCCATTTTTCACGTTTTGACCCTGCGCACTCACAACCGATTCTGGACTACGGCAGTACTGGCAAGTGCACTCGCTTTCGTGACTGCCGTTGATCCACCTCTTCTTAGCGGTCAGCAAGAGCAGGCTGCCTTGCACGAACGTGGAGCCGAGATCTATCGGACGCTATGCGCACAATGTCACGGTGCCAATGGCGAGGGGGTGGAGGGAGAATATGACAAGCCGCTCTATGGTGACCGCCCTTTGGATCGACTCGCTGATCTCATCGAGCGCACGATGCCAGAGGACGAACCTGAACTCTGCGTCGGCGATGATGCAGCAGCGGTGTCGGCCTACATCTACGATGCCTTCTACTCACCAGCGGCTCAAGGCAACCCGCCAGACATCCTGCCTGCGCGCCTGACCAATCGCCAGTATCAGGAATCGATCGCCGATTTGATCGGGAGCTTTACCAGTAATCTTCCCGACGAAGGTCCAGAGGACCAGGAAAGGCGTCACGGACCCTCGGACGACGACTCCGTCCCAGATGAAATCAAGAACGCGAGGGAAGGGCTGCGGGCAGACTACTTCCAGTCCGATGGCATGAACAAGAAGGACAAACGGTCTATTCAGCGGATCGATCGGTTCGTCGACTTTGACTTTGGTGAGGGCAGCCCAGGGGAGAACATCAGCCCAGAGCAATTTTCCATCGCATGGTCCGGCTCGATCATTGCCCGCGAAACGGGTGTGCATGAATTCCGCGTTCGAACTCCCAATGGCGCACGCCTCTATGTGAATGCTGACCTTCAGCCCGGAGACGCCAACTACCGCGATGATAGCAGCGCCCCCAGCCAGACTCCGCTGATCGATGCCTGGGTGAGCTCCGGCGAAATGCGGGAAGAAACCGGCCGTGTGCTATTGTTAGGGGGCAGGCGCTATCTCATCCGTCTGGATTTTTTCAAATACAAAGAAAAGGTTTCCTCGATCCGGCTCGAGTGGAAGCCGCCCCACGGCGACTGGGGAATTCCGACTGATTCTGATTTTGCTCCCACCATGGTGTCACGCGTGGCCGTGGTGAATTCCCCCTTCCCTGCTGACGATCGCAGTCTCGGCTACGAACGCGGTGCCGCGGTTTCGAAAGAATGGTTCAACGCGGTCACGGCCGGTGCGATCGAAGTAGCCACAGAAGTTGACAATCGGCTCGACTCCCTGACGCACTCGCAATCGGACGGCGGCGACAGGCTCGAAAAGCTGCGGACATTTGCGAATCGATTCGTCTCGCTTGCGTTCCGCCGTCCGCTGACAGCTGCGCAGCAGCGCACATTTGTCGACACAAAATTCGAAACCGCCGAGACACCCGATCAGGCGGTAAAGCGCGTCGTTCTATTCGCGCTTCTATCACCGGAGTTCCTCTTCCCTGGTCTGAACGACCGCGAGTCGCCGGACGCATTCGACGTCGCCAGTCGCCTTGCAATGGAGCTTTGGGATTCGCTTCCCGATGAAACTCTGCTGAACGTGGCAGCCAGTGGTGGCCTGGACGACATGGCTGGCGTGCGCGAGCAGGTGCTGCGCATGACCGATGACCCACGATCACGCTCGAAGATGCTCTCCTTTTTCCACCATTGGTTTGAGATGGACGGAGAGCGCGATCTGCTCAAGGACGACCAAGTCTATCCGCAGTTCAACCACGGCATCATCGCGGATCTACGTCACTCACTCAACTTGTTGGTTGAAGACGTGGTTTGGAGTGAGAAATCCGACTACCGCCAGCTGCTGCTCGCCGATTCGCTGTTTCTCAATGATCGACTTGCACTGCTCTATGGCAATGCGGACAGCGGTGAGCCAACGGAAGGATTCCGTCGTGTAACGTTCGACCCCAAGGAGCGCTCTGGAGTTCTTACTCATCCCTACCTGCTGTCAGCGTTTGCATATCACAACAATTCGTCGCCCATTCACCGCGGCGTTTTCTTGACGCGCAACATCGTCGGGCGTCCACTCAAGCCGCCGCCAGTCGCAATCGAATTCAAAGACGGGGAATTCGATCGATCCCTGACCATGCGTGAGAAGGTCACTCAGGTGACAAAGGACAATGCTTGCATGTCCTGCCACTCGATCATCAATCCCCTGGGCTTCAGTCTGGAGGAATTCGATGCCATAGGACGCCTGCGAAAAGAAGACAACAGCAAGCCTGTCGATACCACCAGCGACTACATGACCGACAGCGGAGAGAAAGTGACATTCACCGGGGCACGGGATGTTGCCGTCCATGCAGCCGAGAGCCCTGCCGCGCATCAGGCATTTGTGAACCACTTGTTTCACTACACGGTCAAACAACCGATCAGTGCTTATGGAAAACACATCCCCGGCCAGCTGCGCGCCCAGTTTGAAAAGAACGCGTTCAATATCCGCGATCTGTTCGCAGAAATCGTGACCGTATCTGCAGTCGAGAGAACGACCCTTGAAACCCAGGCGCGACGCAGCAAGTACCGTCAATCCAAAGTGCACCCCGCATCCCTTCACCCAGAAAATCTATGAAGACACTTCACCGCAGGAAATTCCTTCGTGACATCGGACTCAGTGCTGCAGCCCTGCCGTTCGTGAGTGGATTGCCCAGCCTGTTTGGCGACACGCTCAGCACCCAACGGAAGCAGCGACTGGTGATCATGTTCACGCCCAATGGCACACTGCCAGACCTGTTTTGGCCTGATGCGACTGGCGGCAGCGACTTCGCTTTGAAGCCCATCCTGCAACCGCTGGAGGCATTCAAACAGCAAATGCTTGTCATGAACGGTGTGTGCAACCGAGTCGGTGGCGACGGTGACAACCACATGCGCGGAATGAGCTGTCTGCTCACGGGCGCTCGATTGAATCCCGGAAACATCCAAGGTGGATCGGACACGCCTGCCGGATGGTCCAGCGGCATTTCGATCGATCAGCAGATCAAGAATCACTTTCAAAGCAATGCCGAAACACGCACCCGCTTCGGATCGCTCGAGTTTGG
>JAQCER010000692.1 GCA_027618625.1 Verrucomicrobiota bacterium | reverse complement strand
TGGGCGCGAAAACCAGACTCGATCAGGCACTTTTTCAACGCGGGTTGACGGACTCCCGCGAGCAAGCCCGGCGCATGGTGCTTGCTGGTGAAGTCCGGGTGGCTGGTCACATGGTGGACAAGCCTGCGACCAAGGTCTCTGAGGACTGCGAGATCACGGTCAAGGAACGGCCACGCTTTGTAAGTCGCGGAGGGCTCAAGCTGGAGGGCGCCATCGATGCGTTTGGGATTGATGTTAGTGGCATGGTGGGACTGGATATTGGATCGTCTACAGGCGGATTCACCGACTGCCTGCTGCAGAAGGGGGCGGTGAAGGTGTACGGCTTTGATGTGGGAACGAATCAGCTGGTGTGGAAACTGCGCCAGGATCCGCGGGTGATTTTGAGGGAGCAGTTCAATGCACGCAACCTGACTCCTGAAGATGTCGGCGAGCTGGTGGATATCGTGGTCATCGATGTTTCTTTCATATCGCTGCTTCTGGTGCTGGCGCCGACATTTCCGATCATGCGGCCCGGAGCGCACGCCATTTGCCTGATCAAGCCCCAATTTGAGCTCGGACGGGACCGGGTGGGCAAAGGCGGAATTGTCCGCGAGCCCGAATATCACAAGGAAGCCGTGGAAAAAGTCCGCAGATTTGTCGCGGAAGCGGAAGGAATCGAGTGGCAGGGGTTGATTGATTCTCCCATTAAGGGTACAGACGGGAACAAAGAATTCCTCACATGGCTCCGAAAAACATAGGCATTGTTGCCAATCCTTTCAAAGACCAGGCGAAAGGGGCGGTCTGTTCTCTGCATGACGCCTTTGCTGAAAAGGGCGTGAACGTGGTCGTGGCGCAGGAGACTGCTGACTTCTGTGGTGTGTCGGGCGATGGAATATCACTGGCAGATCTGGGCAATCATGTGGAGTTGATCGTTGTTCTGGGTGGTGACGGGACAATCCTTCACGTGGTCCATGCCACCGGCGCGGCCATTAAGCCGATGGCGGCAATTAATATGGGACGTCTCGGGTTTCTCACGTGTGCCACTCGGGATGAGCAGGCGGCGTTTGTGGAGTTGATCGCCGGTGGTGATTACGTGATCAGCAGGCGCAGCACGATTCAGGCAACGATCCACAATGCAAAGGGAGGTTCGACCGTGCTGACCGGGCTCAACGAAGCGGTCATCGGTCGTGGCAACAGCACGCGCATGATCGGGCTGGAAGTCCGGGTGAACGGCCAGTTCCTCAATCGATACGGCGGCGATGGATTGATCATTGCGACCCCCACCGGATCGACTGCCTATTCGCTTTCTGCAGGTGGGCCGATCATCAGTCCGGAGTCAAACGTGTTCGTGCTCACGCCGATTTGTTCCCACGCCCTTTCGAATCGTTCGATCGTGATCGAAGGCGACGTCGAAATGATCATCGATCCCCAGGATCTTCGGGAAGAAACGGTGATCAGCATGGACGGTCGCGCCCGGCACATCATCGAAGAGGGAATGAGGATCACCCTCAAACGCGGCCCCTATGATGTGCCGCTGATCATGCCAGCTGACTATCGGTTTTATACCGTGCTCCAGCAGAAATTGGGCTGGCGGGGCAGCAATGTGTGACCGCGGAGGGCCAAACGGGTTGCGTTTGCAAAAAACAGCCGCTAGGAACGAGCTGTGAAAGTCAGTAAAGCCGTCATAACCGCTGCGGGTGAATCCCAGCGACACCTTCCACTTCAGACCGTTGTCGACGGCCACGGACGCCAGCGCAAAGTCCTCGGCCTCCTGGTCGACGAAGTTGCGTCTGCTGGTGTTGAGGAAGTAGGCATCATCATTCGCCCCGGGTTCGAAGATCTCTATCGGGACGTTGCAGACGACGTCTCGGTGAATTTGAGTTTCATCATACAACCCGAACCGCGGGGCTATGCGGACGCGGTGTTGTGTGCCCGGGACTTTGTCGGTGACCACACGTTTATGTTAATGGTGAGCGATCACGTTTACGTGAGCGATGCGCCCAATCGGACGTGCGCCCAGCAGTTGGTAGCCATCGCAGAGCAGGAGGAATGCGTGGTGTCGGCAGTCCAGCCCACGCATGAAAGCAAGCTGCCTTACTTTGGCGCGATCGGCGGAAACCTGTTCGATCGCGAACGCGAACTCTACGAGGTGAACGCGGTGTTGGAAAAGCCGACGCCCACTGCAGCCGAGCAGCAACTGGTGACGCCAGGTCTTCGCCACGGCCACTACCTTTGCTTCCTTGGCATGCACGTGCTCAATGCCCTCTTTATCGAAACACTGTGCGAGCGAACGCGACGATCGGCCAGCAAGGAGCAGCACCTTTCCGGGGCGCTGAATGACGTTGCCGGTCGCGGGCGTTACTTGGCGCTGGCGATCGATGGACGACGCTATGATCTGGATCGGAGGCACGGCCTCTTGATCGCGCAGCTGGCGGTGGGGCTTTCTGGAGATTACCGGGAAGAGGTCTTGGAATCATTGGTCGAGGTGCTCGCACAATCCTCCGCAGCTCAGTCCAAGAACGCATGATGAGTGAGTTTTCAGAGGCACCGTCAGCCTCCCGACTGGTGAGGATCATCGAATCGACGGATCCGGCGGAGCGTGATGTGCCGATCGAGACTGCGGTAGGTTCGATGTCGCTGGATGAGTTGCTCGCCGAGTGCGCGGCTCTGGATGACTTCCGGCACAAGTGCGGCAATTTGTATGCGCGGGTGCGGGCTCAATTTTTTCTTTACGCGATCTATCGATTCTTTATCCCGTTCAAGCTGGACGGACGCACGGGAACTGGGGCAACGGTCTCGTTTGAAGGTCATACTCATCTGCTGGAGCGGCGATTCGGTGAGGCAATTGATCGCTTTCTGGCGGATCAAAAACGTGACGGTATTTCGGACGCGATCAGCAGTGCCCTGGCCAGGGCCTACTACCAGAGCGGGTTGCAAAATCTGGCCGATCAGGTGAGAAGCAGCGTGCGCGCGGTCAAAGGAAATCAGTGGATGTTCCGCACTGGCTGCGCCGATGACTACCCGCTGCGTATCCGGCCAGACCTGCTGGCGAAAGACGACGGCATGTTCCCGGTCATTCATGAAAGCACCGCCGTGCGCATGGATCTCTCCCACAGTGCGTGGAGTGATATTTTTTTCCTGGGGATGGATTTCCCTGAAGGTGCGCGGGTGCTCAACATCTCGGTAGACCTCGCGGTTCACGGCAGAGATGCGGAAACGAAGCCTCCCGTCGAGGCGGTCTTTCGAGTGATC
>JAQCER010000691.1 GCA_027618625.1 Verrucomicrobiota bacterium | reverse complement strand
AACCAGCCTCCCACCGCGCAGGTTGCCACGGAATCACCCAAACCCGGTGATGCCGACTTCCCGACACCAGCTCCCAGCGATCGCCACACGCGGAAGGTGACCGCAGTGCGGAACGGCGACTACGATCTGGTGCTGATCGGCGACTCCATCATCCATACGCTCGGTGAACTCGGCGGCAAGTATGAGCCTTTAAAGGCAGTTTGGGATAGGCACTACGCTCCGCGCAAGGCCATCAACCTCGCGCACAACGGGTATGACACCCAGCGGATACTCTGGAACCTGCAGAACGGTGAACTCGATTTTGCCCACTCTCCCAAGGTCGCCATGATCCTGATCGGTACCAATAACAGCCATGAGAATCATGCCCCTAGAAGGCACACGGCCGAGGAGATATTTGCAGGCACCAAGGCGATCGTGGATCTCATCAGGCAACGGCATCCTACCACGAAGATTCTGGTTCTGCGGATTTTTCCGCGTGGAAGAATGGACGAAAAAGGGGTGAGCCCGCCGATCTTCAAATCGTCCGCAAAATGCATCGAAACCTGCCGCCGGGCAGGGGAGCTTACTGCGCAACTGGCGGACGGTAAACAGGTGTTCTGGCTGGACGTGAACCATGTCTTTTTGCGGCCCGACGGCACCATCAACACCGACATGATGTGGGATTTGTTACATCCGAGCCCGGCCGGTGCGGAAGCCTGGGCGCAGGCGGTGGAACCGACCCTGGCGAAACTGATGGGCGACCAACCGCTTGCGGTCGATCCTGTCGTTCCTGAAAATTGATCGAATACCAGTATTGGATCGAACAGATGTTCATCACCGAAAACCAAATTTTGACCGTGAATCTGGCGGTCACCAAAGGACAGAAAGTATGAAAGGATTCATTGATCGGACGACACGAACCGGCGTCTGGGCCGCCGTGTCGGTCGGGTGGTATGCAACCGCCCTGTTTTGCGTTAACCCTGCATCGACTCTGGCTGCAAATCCGTTCTGGAATAGTGGAAACCCGGTTTTCGAGATTCAGGAACTAACAAAAGGCCAGCGATTCCCCTGTGTGGTTGTGGCCATGGACGGAACGGTCCTTGCATTCCGCTGTTCAAAGAGCCCGATCACCCTTCGCCGCAGCGAGGATGGTGGGGCAACGTGGGGACCGGAGATTGCAACCGGCGAGCAACAACACACTGCCCTGGGTGCCGCCGTGGTGGATGAATCAACGGGAGACGTCATGGTCTTTTCCGACTACGGTAAACCCGAGTTCACGATGTACCGCAGCAAGGATCATGGGAAGACTTGGGCCAAGAAGACCGTTCAAAAACTGCCGGACGGCTTCGGGAGGATTGCGGGAACTCACGGGGCGGAACATGGGATCACCTTGCGCTACGGCCAGAAAAAAGGCCGGTTGCTGATGCCGGCACGAGTGCTCGGACCGAAGGATTCAAACGATCTAAAATGGAGGCACTACTGCTACAATTCGGCGATCTACAGCGACGATGGCGGCAAGACTTGGCAGACCAGTGCTCCTTTTCCTGAACTGGGCACGGGCGAAGGAACTCTGGCCGAACTATCCAATGGGCACATTTATTACAACTCACGAAATCACATGGCGCCAAACACCATGCGCCGGTCTGCCTGGAGTCTTGACGGCGGAGCCATCTGGTCGAATTTGCAGATCAGCGACGTGCTGCCAGATGGCCCTCGTGACCACCCATACGGCTGCAAGAGCGGATTGGTCCGGCTTCCTCTCGAGGGACAAGACATCCTGATCACCAGCAATGTCGATTCACCCTCGGGGCGCAAGCGCGGTACGGTCTGGGCCAGTTTTGACGGCGCCAAGACCTGGCCGGTCAAGCGCTTGGTGACGGAGGGCTCGTTTGCCTATTCTTCGTTGGATGCCGGACGGGCCGGAACACCCAGCGAGGGTATGATCTATCTGTTGTTTGAGGCAGATGGGGGAATTTCGATGGCCCGTTTCAATTTGCCCTGGATCACCGGAGGTCGAAAGGAACTTATTGAAAATTGAGAGGCGCCCCTGAGTTCGTTCGTTTGGTTCTTATTGTTCTTGCTCCAACAACCTGTGATGGGCAATCGTTTAATTGGATCCGCAAATTCGAATTTAAATTCCAATGAGTCATTCGATGAAATCAAGCATTCACTTTTGCTTCATGCTGTTGCTGGTCGGAGTATCGTGCCCTTGCCGGGGTGACTTCAAAGTGACCCTGTTGAGTGACAGCGTGGTTGATCCCACCGCCGTGACGGCAAAGCGCACGCATCCCTATTACGGCGGCATCTGCGTTAACGCAGTGCATTGCCAGCAGGATGCGGTAGTAACTCATGGGAATCATCAATATGTTGGGTATATTGATGCCGAGAGACGGCTCTGTCTTGCCAGGAGAAAACTTCCCTCAGGGGATTGGGGGATCATCCGTTTCACCGACTACGCTTTCAAGAGCAACGACGATCACTGTACGGTATGCATCGGGCTGTGTCCCAAAGACGGAACTCTGCACATGTCGTGGGGCATGCACAATGATGCGCTGACTTACCGCGTCTCGCGCAAAGGGGTCGCGACCCACCCTGAAAGCGTCAAGTGGGAGGCTTCCCTCTTTGAGCCCATCATCTCGGAACTGGAGAAAGGCAAGCCGCCCACCAAGGTTACCTATCCCCGGTTCTGGCAAACGCCGGACGGGGGACTTCAGTTCGGCTATCGAACGGGTTATGCAGGAAAGGGAGATCGCTGGCTCGTCGATTATGAGCCAGATACCGGGACATGGAATCATACGGAGATCTATACCGCTGGAAGAAGGAAGGCGTACTCTCTGTCATTGTGCAGGAATCACCCACGGAAGATGGCGCGCCATCGTCACTGCGGATTCTGGATTTTTCCTTCGAAACAGATTGAATCCGGAGGGTGTCGAAAGTCGTTTAGTTGACTGCAACATTCTGATCCTGCGCGGGTTGCGACGGCCTTGGTCGTAGGCTTTTGAATGACTGGATTTCCGGGATCGGTTCGGGTCGTTACCCATGGGTGCGGTTCGTTTTTTTTCTGATTGGCCTGGCGGTTTGGATCATCATGTCAAAATATGACAGCAGCGTGAATTTTCGTCGGATTCGCCTCGAGGTTGGATGAGCGGATGCCCTAAAATGCCTTCTATGCGAACGAAAGTCTTTGGGTCTCTTCTGGCGGCTGGGGTTGCCGCCATTGCTGCTGAAACGCTGCCCAACGGCATCCGCCTGGAA
>JAQCER010000690.1 GCA_027618625.1 Verrucomicrobiota bacterium | reverse complement strand
GAAATTTCAAGACATACCCACTAAACTCCCGGAAGAACCCTCAAAATTCCTGGCAGCAATACGATGCATCCCTGCATTCAACGTAGTCTTGATTCTCTGTCCTGGGATTGGCTGCCGGATGACTTCGAACCGCGCCCGTTCCAGGTCGCTTTCATCGCGCCATAAGTGAACGAGTCCAGGCTCACCTGTCAGCGAACTGTCGAACGCTTCCTCCAGGCCGTTTGCCCCTTCCGAAGATGAGAATAGTAGTGTGTCCAGCTTCCTGGTTGAAGTTGGCTGGACTGATCCGATCACTCGGCTCGTGAGGCCAATCTCTGGGTAGAATCGTTGCGCCATCTCCTGAGTTTCGGGTTTCCCAGGCTCGTCAAACTGCAGCGCCTTCAATTGCCTATCCGTAACTCGTTCGCCTACCCTTGTCGGAAAAAATTCTGATTCGCGGCGGCCGGTGAGGGCGTGTTCAAATTTCCAAGCTTGTTCTATAGGCATCCCGTACTGGGATTGGAGCCAGAATACAAAGGAACTTTGTTCCTGAGAGAGCGGGTCAGGCAAATTGAGGCTGGGCAGCACCAGAAAATGAACGTTCTCAGTACCCGCAATGACCTCCTCGTTTCGATCAAGAATGATGCCACGCGGTGCCGGAATGCGGAGTTCAACGGCGTTCTTGCTCCCAACAGGGAGATCATCCTGAGGAACCGCTTCGAAGATCCTCGGATTGATCTCCGGAATCACGGGCGTCAGGGCAGCGGCAGTCGAAGAAGTAGAAGAATTTCCTTCCGACGTGTCCTCATCCTGACCAATCCCCACAGATAGCGCGACCACATGCAGGCAGAGAATGCTGAGCGCTACCTTTGGGATGGGGTGCACGATGGGGTTCGGAGTTCCCGTTTTGATTCGATGGATTCGGCGCACAAGCTCGCTCATTGGCGAGCCGAGCCCACTGGTGAGCATCACATGGGATCGAGCTGACACGCCTGTTCCCAGGCGTTCGAATACCCGAGCGATCGCGAGGGCGTAAGCATGCTTTAATTCGGGCATGGAGCGCACGACTGCATCGTCACAGCATTCTTCCTCAAGTCGGTGTATCTGGCGTCGGGCAATCCAGACCAGTGGATGCCACCAGAGCAGAGCCGTGGCGACAACCTCCAACCATCTGACAAAGTGATCACCCCGTCGCAGGTGTGAGAGTTCGTGCGCGAGGACGGCGCTTCTCTGGTCAACCGAAAGTTCGGCGACCAGCGCCTGCGGCAACACCAGGGCCGGGAGTCTTCCAAGCTGGGCCACGACGAAGGGAGCGATGGGCCCAGCGCTCAAGTGGATGGTGGGCAGTCGAGATACCTTTATCCGTTGTCCCACTGAGGCGAGTTGATCGTTCAATGCGGAATCGGCTGGTGATGCAGCACGCAACACACTGCGTAACCGACGCACTTGAGCCGCGGTGACGAGCAAAACCATCAACGTGCCTGTCAGCCAGACAGCTGCAGCGACCGTTTTCGCTTTGATGCGCTGAATTGGAACCATTGTCGTTGCGAGCGCAGGCTCGGGAACAGAAGTGACTGGTTCTGGATCAGCTGGGCCTTGCGAAGAGATGGATTTCTGCTCAGGCAGGCGGGAAACGATGTACTCTGGATCAGGCTCCATGCTCGCTGTTACCGCCGATCTTTCTGCCGGCGGCATTGGATTGATGTGCCTCGTCGTGTCAGATCGAAACCCAAGCTCCGGAAGCTGCACTGGAACAATGGGCGGCGTGATCAGTTTGATCATGACGACGATCCAAAGTGCGTGCAGCACCTGCGGCCGACGCCAGATTTTCGTTAAAATCAGCACGAACGCTACCAGAAGGGCCGCCGCAATGGTATTGGAGACTACCCAATTCAGCAACGTGTTCATCATTTCTCCGGAGGTTCGTTTTCCATTTGATTGATCAGATTCCGCAAGTCGCCAAGTTCCTTTGGTGTCAGCTCAGCTCCGCGAATCAGGTGAGTTACCAGCGGCGCGAGAGCACCGCCGCACAACTTATCTGCTACCGTGCGCAGTTGACTGGAGAGCAGATCCTCCCGCGCAATCCTGGCACTGAACCGATGTGCTTTGCCGCTTCGATCACGTGCTATGCAACCTTTCTTCTCCAATCGGACAATGAGGCTCTGGACGGTGGCGTAGTCAGAGACGGTGCCGTTCGGGTAAATCCTGTCTGCGATCGCGCCGATCGTTTGCGGATCGCATTCCCACAACGCTTTCAGCACCGCCAGCTCGGCAGGAGTCGTTTCAATTTGCAGCCTCTTCTTTCGCTTCTTCATGTCATGTCAGACGAAATGCCTGAGGATTACCTAAGGCGAAATGTCTGAGGTGTCAACAGCAATTCAAAATCGAGAACCATCTGGAGATTGCCCTTTGCAAGATCCGGGTCGGTTCGTAGGATTGTGGGCATCATGTTGAACGAAAAGATCATTCTTCGCGCCACTTTCAATCCGAAGGTCAAAACCTACTGGGTTATCTCGTCCACCCTGGTGTTCGTTACCTCGATCGTGGGTATCCCTTTGTTGATCATCTGGCTTCCGCTGGCTTACGTTTTTGCTGAACGGTATTTGCAGAGCCTTGAGTGTGTCCTGACCGATCGGGCCGTGAAGCTGAAGTCCGGTGTATGGAACAAAGTCGAGAAGACGATCCCGCTCGACAAGGTTACCGATCTGGGGCTCGCGCAGGCGCCTATCATGCGGGCTCTGGACATCGAGCGGGTTTCCGTTGAGACAGCTGGAAGTTCATCACCAGGAGCATTGGCTTCTGTGATCGGCATCAACAATGGCCGGGCATTTCGCGACGCCGTATTGCAGCAGAAGGAATTGCTCGGTGCCAGCCAGCATCAGCATCTGCGCGATACAGGTGCCGCCACAGTGGCACCCGCCGGACAGAACGAGGAACAAACTCAGCTGCTGCGCGAGATCCGCGATTGCCTGTGGCGGATCGAACAACGCAGCGCTGGCCAGTAACCAGAACTTGACCTGGCGGATGCGGTCGGCGCTATCCTTCTTCCTTGAAACGGTAGTAATGACTCTGGGCGTCCGCCTCGACGCCTCGACCGACGTGTCAGTGATCGTAGTATCACAGCAGGGTGTCCACAAATAAAGGTACGGCCCCTAATTTTTCTCTAATTTTTCCTTTTGAGCCACGGGCGTCCGCTGGCATTGCTGGCGGGCGCTTTTTTTTGTGCTGGCTGCTCACCAGATCCACGCCAGCGCATCATC
>JAQCER010000689.1 GCA_027618625.1 Verrucomicrobiota bacterium | reverse complement strand
CAATCCCCCTCTGGGACTGGCCCTAGTTACTTGCAATGTGCTCAAACCTGGCCGGCGCAGATTGTGGGCGGCTGTTGTGGCACCACGCCGGAGCATATTCGCAAGCTGAGAGTTGGAAGAAACCATACGATATGAATCAGAAAGCTTTTAAGGGACGTTTCATTATTTGTAGACATCTCGCCTAAAGCCTCAAGTCGCTCCGCCCACCCAAGAACCCACCTCTGGTTTTCAAATTTCCTACCAATAATTTGTGAGACGGGCAACAGGAAGGTGGCGATCTCGTCGATTCTGCGCTCGACGTGGTGTGGAGGAGGGCGTAGTTCTTTTTCAGCAGTTGAACCACCGCTTGAACCACCGCTGAGCGACGTCCGATCCAGTAAAATCAATGCAGCACTTTTGTCATCCCAGGCATTCCAGGCGTACGATGCTGCGGGCCGGCTCGATCGGCTTGCTGGGGCTCGGCTTGCAGCAGGCGGGCTTGTTAAGGGCGCTGGGCGAGGCGAACGGCACCCGGCCCAAGGCGAAGTCGGTGATCTTCATTTTCCTGTCTGGCGGGTTGTCGCAGATCGACACCTTCGACATGAAACCGGATGCTTCAGAAGAGGTCCGCGGCGAGTTCAAACCGATCGCCACACGCACACCTGGGCTGCACATCTGCGAGCATTTGCCGATGCTGGCGCAACGCAGCCACCTCTGGGGACTGTGCCGTTCGATCAGCCACGATTCGAATGATCACTCGCAGGGGCACCACATGATGCTTACCGGGCGATCGGATATCCCCGTCGGCTTCAGCCCCAACAAACCAACGCCATCAGACTGGCCGTCGATAGCTGCCCTGGCCAACAAGACACTTGTTCCGCGCACAAACCTGCCGGCTTCGATGGTGCTTCCGGAAAAGATCGTTCATAACACTGGCCGCACTATCCCGGGTCAGTTCTCGGGAATGTTGGGCGATCACCACGAGCCGTTTTTCGTGGAAAGCTCGCGCTACAATCCTGCCAGCTACGGAGCGTATCCCGACTATCTGTTCCATCATGCCCAGGGAAAAGTGGACGGCACCCGCATGCGGTTTCGCGCCCCTGATCTCTCGCTGCCGCAGAGCGTCAGCCTCGATCGTCTGCGCGACCGCCTGGCCCTGTCCAGGCATATCAGCGCGCAGCAGGATCACCTCGAAGAAGCTGCGGCCAGCCGTGATATGGATCGTTACGAAAAAATGGCCGTGTCGCTGCTGGCTGATCCCAAAACCCGCAAAGCCTTCGACGTGCATGGCGCCGATCCCAAACTGCAGGACAAATATGGCCGCAATGCGTTTGGCTGGTCCTTGTTGATGGCGCGCCAATTGGTGGAAGCCGGAGTTAACTTGGTGCAGGTTAACCTCGGCAACAACGAGGCATGGGACACCCACGAGGCGGCGTTTCCTAATCTCAAGAACTTCCTGCTGCCGCCGACTGATCGCGCCGTTTCAGCCTTGCTCGATGATTTGCAGAATCGTGGCATGCTGGACGACACGCTGGTGGTGATGGCCAGCGAGTTCGGGCGCACTCCCAAGATCTCCAAGCTCCCGAACGTCTCGCTGCCCGGGCGCGATCACTGGGGCGCTGCCCAGACCGCTTTCTTTGCAGGAGGCGGTGTCACCGGTGGTGCCGTCGTTGGTTCCACCGATCCCTTCGGGGCCTACCCTGCCAGCGATCCACAACGGCCGGAAGACTTTGCCGCCACCATCTACCACGCGCTCGGCATTCCAGCGCACACCACCTGGAACGATAGCTCCGGCCGGCCGTACCACGTCTACAACGGTCAGCCAATCGCCGGGTTGTTTGGCTGAGCGACGGCGTAATCCCGGGAGAGGAGAGGCTCATTCCCGCTTCACCGGCGGTAGTGACACTATTGGCAATGGGAGCTCGACCAGCTTCCAAACTGGCTCGAAAAAATTCGTGATACTTGCGCAGCGGAAGTGCTAGCGTGCGCGCATGACGACTTCACGCTTCCAGTCCCTGCCGCTACTTGCTCTGAGCCAAGTGGTCTTCTCCGCTCTAAGTATCTTGGGCACCACGGCTCAAGAGACCACGCCGAAGCCGACTTCAGAAAAGTGGGAGGAGAAGATCAAGGAGTTTGAAGAAATGGATGCGGCATCCCCTCCCGCGCCGGGACAAGTGCTCTTCGTCGGCAGCTCCAGTATTGTAGGATGGGATCTTCCGAAATCGTTCCCAGATCTGAAGGCATTGAACCGAGGATTCGGAGGCTCAGAAGTGGTTGATTCGTTGTTTTTTGCGGATCGCATCATCCGGCCCTACAAGCCAAAGAAGATCTTCCTCTACGCTGGCGACAACGACATCGGCAGTGGCAAGAGTGCCCGCGTCGTGTTCGACGACTTCGTCAAGCTGGCGGAATGGATCGAGGTAAAATTGCCTGAGACCGAATTGATCTTTATCGCAATCAAGCCTTCAATCAAACGGTGGAACCTCTGGCCGGAAATGCAGAGGGCAAATGATCTCGTCGCTGGTTACGCGCAGGCAAAGAGAAACGTCAGCTTCGCCGACATCACGACGGCCACACTCGGTGACAACGGACAGCCCGATCCGACGCTATTCGAAGACGATGGCCTGCACCTCAATGCCAAAGGTTATGCCGCCTGGAACACCATCATCAACACATTCCTCAACGACTGATTCAATGCAGCACCAGCGGCACTTCATTTCTCTGTTCAAACCCATGCAACGACACCTCATCCAACTTTCGCTGTTGCCAATGCTTTCGACTGCAGCTCTGGCAGATTCAAAAACCGTCTGGTTCGGTACAAGCGGCCCGGGCATCCATGTGACCACGTTCGACACAGAGACCGGCAAGCTGTCCCATGCGAGTCAGGCATCGGAGGTGAAGTCGCCGGGATTTCTGGCACTTCACCCGAAACTCTCAGTGCTTTACGCAGTGTGCGACACGAGTGGCGGTCCGGGCGTGGCGGCGTTCAAGATCGAAGGCACCCGTCTTTCGCCAATGGGCGAACAGTTGATCGGCGATGGCGGCGGCACTCACGTCGCGGTGCATCCGTCCGGCAACTTTCTGACGACCGCCCAGTATGGCGGTGGATCGGTCGCCGTGTTTCCACTTGCTGCCGATGGAGCCATTCTTGAGCGATCGCAACTGATCGAGCACGAAGGTGGCAGCCGCGTCGTGGAGGGGCGCCAGGACAGCCCTCACCCACACTGGTCAGGATTCGATGCTGCTGGCGCGTTTGCCTTTGTTCCG
>JAQCER010000688.1 GCA_027618625.1 Verrucomicrobiota bacterium | reverse complement strand
CGGCGCGACGATATAGTATGGCGACACAATTGCAATATAAAACTACAAATTAAGTAATATGGAAACAATATGTAGGGCTACAATACGATTAGAATTCATATAACACATTGTTGATCAATTCATTGCGACGAATTCGCTCCGGAATGTCCGCTTTGATGGCGAGCGCCAGATTTCACGCATTGAGCTGGTAGCGAGGGAGGATTGCTGCGGTGGGCGTTTGACGAATGCGGTGCTCCGGGTCGCGGACGATGAGGGGGAGACTGTGTTTACGGAAAACATTACTGATCCGGGACAGGGTGGAACGGCGACATTCACTTTGCCCGAGGCTACCTTTGGGAAAGGTGTCAGGATCGGTTTCGAGGAAGAACAGACCAACTCGGAGGGCAATCGTGTGGTGCACCTGGCGGAAGTGCGGGTATTTGGCGGTGACGCGGAGAAGCTTGCGATCTTGTCGTTCAAAGCTGAGCCGGATGCGATATCGTCCGGCGGACAGACGACGCTTACGTGGGCGACGGAGCATGCGGACTCTGTCATGATCGTTGGGATCGGCGATGTGCCGACTTCAGGCAGCGTGGATTTGAAGCTGGCATCGAGCACGCTTTACACGCTGGTGGCGACCGCTAAGGGACAGACCGTCGTTGCGACCATTGTCATTGCAGTGGATGGCGTGCCCTTTGATCCGCGCATTTCAGAGTTCATGGCAGCTCCAGTGGACGGTGCCGACTGGATCGAGTTGCAGAATCCTAACAATGCTCCACTTTCACTGAGTGGCTACGGGCTGACCGATCGAGAATCCGGTGAACCATGGCTTTTTCCTGCTGAAACGGTGATCGAGGCCAACGGTTTTCTGGTCATCGAGGCGGGCCTTGAGAATTCCAGTGTTCCCTTTGGTCTCACCCGAGCGAGCGGGGGAAGCATTGCCCTGATCGCGCCAGGGGGAACGGTCGTGTCAGAATTTGTCTACCCCGAGCAGCGCAGCGGCGTTTCCTACGGTCTCGCGCCCGATGGCGAATTGCGCTATTTCCCGAGGCCCTCGCGTGGTTTGGCGAATGGCTTTGGCGTCGCAGGATTTGTCGCAGACACTGCGTTCAGCGTGGATCGGGGCTTCTTCCAGCAGCCATTTGAACTGAGCATCACGTCGGCGACGGAAGATGCAGCGGTCTGGTTCACAGTCGACGGCACGAAGCCCTCGCCCGACAATCCCGCAGCGAGTCGATTCCTGGCTGCGCTTGCAATCGACAGGTCAACGGTCGTTCGCGCGGCCGCTTTCCGCGATGGCTGGCAGCAGACTAACATTGACACTCAAACCTATCTGTTTCTTGCCGACGTGGTTCGCCAGCCGGAACAGCCAGAAGGGTTCCCGACCTCATGGGGCAATGGGCCTGGCGTCCAGGCGTCCATGCCTGCAAGGGCTGACTACGAGATGGATCCACGCGTGGTGGATGCCGCACCCTTCACCGATCTTGAAGGTGAGGAGTTCTCAATGGAGGATGCGCTGCTTGCGATTCCGACGATGAGCCTGGTCATGGACATCGATGAGCTGCTCGATCCCGTGGACGGCCTGCACGCACGTGCGCGCAATCGTGGCACTGCCTGGGAACGGGAGGCCTCGGTGGAGATCATTGACCCGACAGCCGACCGCGCGGTGCAGGCAAACTGCGGCATCCGCATGCAGGGAGGATGGAACCGCTTTCCTGAGATGCTGAAGAAGTCGTTCCGTCTCTATTTCCGCAGCGAGTATGGCGATGGCAAGTTGCGCTATCCGCTGTTTCCTGACTCCGACGTGGAAGCGTTTGACCGGCTGGTGCTGCGCTCAGGCAATGGCAAGGCCTGGCCGAGTCCGTGGCGCGCACTGTCCGGCGGCGGCAATTCTCTGCCGCGAACGACTTACCTGCGCGACCAGTTCGTCCGCGACACCCAGCGGGCACTCGGTGGCGAAACTGCACATGGGATGTTCGTGCATCTCTACATCAACGGACTCTACTGGGGGCTCTACAACCCGTGCGAACGCCTGGATGAAAAATTCGCAGCCGCACACTTCGGAGGCGAGGCTGGGGACTGGGATGTGGTCAAGTGGATCCGAGGCAATGGCGGGCTGCAGCTTGTCGCTGGCACGACCGATCCATGGAACGAGCTGATGCGACGCGTCCGGCGCAATCCATCCGATCGTGAAAATTACGCAGCCGTGCTCGAATTGCTCGATCCGGTGGACCTTGCTGACTACATGATCGCGAACATCTATGCCGGAAATATCGACTGGCAGGACAACAACTCGTACGCGATGCGCAATCGCGCTGGCGACGGCAGGTTCCGCTTCAGCAGCTGGGACGCGGAGGAAACGTTTCTTTCGTCCAGCGATAACACTTCCACCCAGAATGTCTCTAACACAGCCACCGAAATCTTCACCCGACTGCGTGCAAGCGAAGAGTTCCGCCTCCTGTTCGCAGACCGGCTTCAGCGCCACTACTTCGATGGTGGGGCGCTGAGCCCTGAGATTGCTGAATCCCGCTGGCTTGAAATGGCGGCGTGGATTGACCGGGCGGTAGTCGGTGAGTCAGCGCGCTGGGGCGATCTCATGCGCCCTTCGCGACCGTATACGCGCAACACCGACTGGGTACCGGAAATTGAGAACATCCGCCGCAGCTACATCGGGGCCGGACGGGCCAGCAACCGCACGACCGCTACGTTCTCCCAGTTTGCCAGACTGGGGCTTTACCCCGATCTCAATCCTCCGGTATTGAGCGATCTCGCTGGCGGAGTGGTCGACGAGAATCACGTGGTGCGTCTGGAGAACCCTGAAGGGCAGGAGGCGACGCTCTATTTCACGACGGACGGCACCGACCCACGTGATCCAGGCGGAGCGGTGTCCGCTACCGCGCAGATTTTCTCTGGCGGAGTCATCTCTAACATTGTCATTCATGCGAGCAATGGCGACGCGCCCGGATCGACCTGGAAGTTCCGTGATACGGGCGCAAATTTGTCCGATTCAGGATGGAACGATCCCGCCTACGATGACTCGGAGTGGCAGGCTGGCCCATCGGAACTCGGCTACGGCGACCGGGATGAGGAAACGACCGTCAGCTTTGGTGACCATGCCGGGCAGAAACCGATCACGACCTGGTTCCGCCATTCCTTTGATCTTTCGGCCACAGGCGTCGCGAGCCTCGACCGGGTAGTAGAACTTTCCGCTCGCATCAAAGTGGATGATGGCGCTGTCGTCTATCTGAACGGCGCTGAAGTGGCTCGCTTCT
>JAQCER010000687.1 GCA_027618625.1 Verrucomicrobiota bacterium | reverse complement strand
AATGGCGACGTAGCATTCGTTTTCGATCGCCCGTGCCTGGGCGCAATGGCGCACGCGGTAGTAGCCGGTCGAGGTGTCGGTGCAGAAGGGGACGAAGAGAAGTTGCACGCCGCGGTCTGCGAGCAGGCGGCCGAGTTCCGGAAATTCCACATCGTAGCAAATGAGGATCGCTACTTTGCCACAGTCGGTTTCAAAGACTTTCAGCTCGTTGCCGCCAACCATGCCCCAGTCATCTTCTTCGCTCGGGGTGATGTGAATTTTGTACTGGCTGTCCCACGTTCCATCGCGACGGCAGAGATAGCCGACATTGTACAGTCGGTTCTCCTGGTAGAATGGCATCGTTCCCGTGACAATGTTGATGTTGTACTCGACAGCTTTGCGCGTGAAAAATTCGCGGATCTCATCGGTCATTTCCGCCAGTTTGCGGATGGATGCGGCGGGGCCCATGTCGTTGAAGGGGGCCATCAGGGGAGCATTGAGATACTCCGGGAAGATGCAGAAATCCGCTTTGTAACCGCTGACGGCATCGATGAAAAACTCTGTGTTGTCGAAAAAAGCAGCCATGCCTCGGGTGCTGCGCATTTGTGCCTGTACCAGCCCCAGCCGTACGGTCGTGCGCTTAAGCCCCACCAATTTCGGCTTCTTTTCGTAGTAGATGTTGTCCCACTGTAAAAGCGTGGCATAGGACTTCGACTCGGTGTCATAGGTGAGATAATCAGTGAGCACCTTTTTGACGTGAAAGCCATTGCTGAGCTGGAAGGATAACACTGGATCGTAGACTTCCTTGAGGCTTACGAGATCGATGTAGGCGCGGGGCGTCATCTGTTCCTGGTGCTTGCTGTAATTTGGCATGCGCCCGCCAGCGACAATCGCCCGGAGGTTGAGGTTCTCGCACAGTTCTTTGCGGGCATCATAAAGGCGACGCCCAAGGCGCAATCCCTGATAAGCCGGATCGACGCAAACTTCGATGCCATAAAGGACATCGCCGTCCGGATCATGGGTGGTAAACTTAAAGTCACCGGTGATCTGCATGTAGGTATGCTTGTCGCCGTAGTTCTCGTAGTTGACGATCAGCGAGCAGGCGAAGGCGACGATCTTGCCATTGTCTTCGACCCCTACCTGTCCATCCGGGAAGATCTCGATCAGGCGGCGGAACTGCGCCTCTTTCCACGCAGCACCAATTTCTATGTAGACTGCTTCGGAAATGCTGGCGATCTCGGCAGCATCCTCCGGGGTCAGCATCCTTACAAGAATTTGATGATCTCCATCGCCCTCAATGGCTGGCGTAGTGGAGGTAGTGCTTCTTTCCATAATGGATGAGCTTAGTGCGGGATTTTCGCTCCTCAAATGATGATTGATGATCGCGGGTAGTTTCAATTATTTCCAAATACGATGACCGGGGTCATCTTCAGGATTACAAGGTGTAGAACGAAACGAAATGGCTATTTGGTCAGTGGAGCCCGAGTCGCTAGCCCGATCGGTGGATACGTTCTCCTCAAAAATCAATAGAGCCACCTGCCTCTTTATCTCCGAGGGAGACCCTGATCCGCGCGTATATTTGACCGTAAGATTGAAAACTGGAAGGGTCTCTAACGGTGGCCGTAGCGGAAATGGTTCCGTCTCCATTCTCCACGGTGGTTGTCAATCCGCTCAAAACGAACGCAGGATGGAGCCAGCCGCTCAAGTTCCACGATACCTCGACGATATAGCGGAGGTCGCGAACTCGGTAATCGAAGCCGGGAATCCCCTCGCCGAGATTTCCGGGTTGGTCCTCGAGGTGGCGGACGGTGATTTCAATGATTTGCTGGTCGCTCTCCGCTTGTTCTCGCAGCGAGATGATTGGCCGCCCAATGTCGGGAGGGTCCGGGACGAAGGGATCGCCTCCAAAAGCGTATTCCAAGAGGTTGTTGAGGCCATCGCCGTCATTGTCGCGGTTCCAGGCTAGAATTCGCCGATCTTCACCGTGTTTATCGATCCAGGAATCATAGTTTTCTTCGACTGGCAGTTCGCCCGCACGCATCCTGATTTGATCGACACCCAGATCTATTGCTGCGGTCTCCAGTCGCGAAGTGATCCTCGCGAATCCGGCATCGTCAACGATGCTTTCGATCTCCACCCGGATGCGAGCGTTCTTATTTCGATGCCACGAATCATTCCTCAGGGTTTCCAAGAGATAGTGGACATCCCGTAGGGAATATTCATCGCCAAGAATTCCTTCGATCTCGCTGCCAGAAGAATCAATGCGCTGCCGATAGCGCATTCGGAATACGGCAACGTCTTCGGATGGGCTTTCGAGTCGCTCAACGATGGGGAGAATCGCTTCGGCATCAGGCGTCAGTGGATCCCCGCCAAATGCATACTCGCTGAAGTTGTTGACGCCATCCCCATCTGGATCCGCGTTCCGCTCCGTCATTTCGTCATTCATGGCTGGGAATACCTGTAGCCATTCATCGTAAGATTCTGGGTGCGCGAGGCCACTGCCCTCAAGATTGACTGCGAAAACACCTTCATCCGCGTCGTTGGTGGAAATTTGCAGGGTAGCCCGGTGCCGGTTTGAGTTGGTTGGAACGTAGTGGACGGAAAACGAAATCTTTCCTCTTGGAGGAATGGCAGAAACGTCGATCCCTTCAACGCGAAACTGATTCGCATCCAGACCAACTACTGAGACTGGTACCTCTGCTTCGAACAAAAGTTCTTCTTCGCTTGGATTGACGATGGTGAAAGTGTGAATGGCAGAAGGAGCAAATAACGTTCCGTGTGCAGCGTTGCCTGCACTGTCATTTGTGACTGGCTTACCATCGAATAGAAGGTTCATCTCGGGTCCGTCAGCGGCGGCGTCAGGGGTGTTTGTAGCAATGAGCACCCCCTGACTCAGATTCCGGTAGCTTCCACTTCCGGACTGCTCGGCCTTCACAGTCCGGATCATATATTCATAGGCTACTCCAGGGGTTACGTTCGAATCCGAATAGAAACGATCATCAGTGGGATCGGTATTCAGTAAGCAAAAATCCCCATCTGGGACTGTCCGGCGGTAAACATGGAACCCGATAAAATCGGGTTCCGCTTGCAACTTCCAGTCGATCGAGATCACGTGGCTTTCGAGCCGTCGTACTGAAACGTTTTCTGGAGGAGCGGGATAATTAAGCCTCAAGGTAGGGTCACCGAGTAAGGCAATGTGGCCCCCCCGATGAAAACCGCTTCCATCTGGATGGCTGAAATCGTCGACTCCCCGGTTGTTCTGAGTCAGCTGTGTAGCGAA
>JAQCER010000686.1 GCA_027618625.1 Verrucomicrobiota bacterium | reverse complement strand
AATCCTTTACACGAGCGAGGGGCCATCTCCATCGTGCGATCAGAAGTAAATATCGATCACCTCGATATCGATAACGGATTGATGCCGGTATTTGTCTGGTACGGAAAAGTAGTCCTGCGCAACAGCACGCTGCACACCGCTTACACGGGCGATTGTATCAATGTGAAGCACGGCCAGGGGCTGGTTGAGAACTGCACATTCATTGGCAACACGGCAGTGGACACAGATGCAATCGACTTTGACGACGTCGTCAACGGAGTGATTCGCAACAACCGCATCCACGCCTTCCGCGGACCGAACAGTGATGGTATCGATGTGGGCGAAGGATGTGTGAACCTGCTGATCTCCGGGAATCGGGTTTACAATAACTCAGACAAAGGCATCTCTGTCGGGCAGGCCTCGACCACGCGCATCGAGAAAAATCTCATCGTCGGCTGTGTATTGGGCATTGGTATTAAGGATCAGGATTCCTTTGCCACGGTGGATCAGAACACGTTTGTCGGCAACGACGTAGCGATCGCTGTCTATGAAAAAAATCTCGGCGATGGCGGCGGCGGCGCTGTGGCAACGAACAACATCTTCTCTCGATCCAAGGATGCGCCCGTGACTGTCGACAGCCTTTCCTCTCTGTCGGCGAGTTACTCAATGTCCGACACTGTTTCGGCGCGTGGTGAAAAGCACTTACTTCAAGATCCCGTTTTTACAGATCCCGGTCGCTACGACTTCTCGCTCGTAACAACGTCTCCTGCGATCGATGCAGGTGACCCAGCGCATGCTGCCGACTCCGATGGTTCACGTGCCGATATCGGTGCCAGCTACGTTTACAATCCTGACGACTACCCCTACGTGGTGCCGAACGTCATCGTCATCAACGAAATCCTCAGCCATTCAGCAGAAGGCGCTCCCGACTGGATCGAACTGCACAACACCAGCAGTGAGCCGTTCGATATCAGCGGGTGGTTCCTGAGCGACAGCAAGTCAGATCTTCGCAAGTACCAGATCGCTGAAGGGACGACGATTCCTGCAAATGGATTTGCAGTGTTCTATGAAGACACCAGTTTTGGCGACACCAGCTCCGACCCCGGTAAAACCACCGCCTTTGCCCTGAACGAGATTGGCGAAACCGTTTACCTCTACGGCCCGAGCACTGACCTGCTCCTGGAATATCTCGAAGAAGAAACGTTCGGACCGTCACCCACGGGTGTCTCCAGAGGGCGCTACTTGAAGAGCACAAACACTTACAACTTCGTGTTCACGGCAGAGCCCTCACCTGGTGAAATCAACAGTGCACCGCTCGTCGGGCCCATTGTGATCAGCGAAATCATGTATCGCCCCGATGTCGATGGCGACGCCGAGTATCTGGAGCTGCTGAACACGAGTGACAGTGCAGTCGTGTTCTATGATGAACTTAAAGATGCCGGATGGAGCATCACCGCCGGTGTGACTTACGAATTCCCAACGACGAATCCGATCACGTTGAGTCCCGGAGAACGCCTGTTGCTGGTACGTGACATTGCAGCATTCTCTGCCCAGTTCAACGTGCCGGAGGGCACCCAGATCCTGCAATGGACAGAAGGCGGATTGAATAACAGTGGCGAGGGATTGGAATTGTCCAGGCCTGGCGACGTCGATGAACTCGGGCAGCGACAGTGGGTGCGCATCGACCGGGTGAATTATGGTGACGACACTCTCTGGCCAGTCGAAGCGGACGGCGAGGGCATGTCACTCACTCGTGCCGATGAACGAGCCTACGGAAATGACGTGGCCAACTGGCTGGCGGCAACGCCAACACCCGGAACGGGAGCAACACTGACCGGCACAGAATTCGATACGTGGGCCACCACTCAGGGGCTTCCTGCAAATGCCAACCAGTTTGGGGACGACGCCGATCTCGACGGTATGACCAATGGTCTTGAGTTCGCGATCGGGACAGATCCCATACGCATCGACCGTCCACTTTCCCCGACAATTATTGTCGATGGAAGCAACATCGCGATCACCTATCAAATTCCACAGCTGCGGAGCGACATCGCGTATTCACTGCAACAGTCCGTTGACCTAGTGTCCGGATGGCAGAATGTAACCACGGGAATGATCTCGCAGCAGGACCGCGCGAGCATTGACGCCATGGTGCAAAACGCCGACGCGAAGCAGGTGTTCTTCCGTCTCCGGGTGCGACAGAAGTAGGGATTCCGTAGAAACACGCTGCGGTGTTTCCTTTATCGCTCCCCTTCCCGCGATCCCGATTGATGCATATGCATTCTTGCCCAGAGTTGCAACCTGCGCGATGTTGGCCTTCCCATGTCTGCCTCGGACTCCGAAGAAATTCCCGTCATCCTCAATCCGCGTGCTCGCAGCAAGCGGGCAGCTGTATTGGTGGGACGGATTGCAGCGATTTCTCCAAGGGTGAGAATTGTTGAGACATCTGAAGCTGGTGAGGCGCGGCATCTCGCTGCGCAGTTGAGCAGGGAAGGATATCCGAAGATCGTTGCGGCCGGAGGCGACGGGACTGTCAACGAGGTGGTCAATGGTCTGGTGGATGCTGGGCTTGAAAACGCCCCATGCCTCGGAATCCTGCCGTCGGGGACAATGAACGTTTTCGCCAGAGAGATGAATTTGCAGGTGCGATCGCTGGAGAATTGCTGGAAGACGATTGAGCAAAGTGATGGCAAACCTGTCGATCTCTGGCGGGCGGATGATCATTACTTTGTGCAAGTCGCCGGCATCGGGCTGGATGCCGATATTATCGAGCACACCACGTGGGAGATGAAAGTGCGCTATGGCTCGTTGAGCTACTTCCTGGCTGGACTGCGACAGGTGCGGGCCTTTCGCGATACGGTGACCGTCCGCGCCGAAGGTCAGCCCGATCGCGAGGCCGCCTACGTGCTCGCCGGAAACGGTCGGCTCTATGGCGGACCATTCACGGTTTTTCCAGCTGCCCGCACGAACGATCAACTGATCGATGTCGTGCTCGTCGAGAAGCACGGATTCAGATCGTTGGCGCGGCTGTTCCAGGCGATGACGACCGGTGGCTATCGCGGGCTCCCGGGGCTGCATTATTTTCAAACCAGCGGCATGACGGTCTGGGGCGCGGATGGCAAAGCGGTGCCGGTCGAGGTGGATGGTGACTTTTCCAGCCGGACGCCAATTACTTTCCGCTGCGCGCCGCGACCGTTGCAGGTGCTGATCTGATCGAGTGGATTGAACTCGTTGTTGACCATCGCGTCTGGCAGTGGCTAGGTCTCCGGTATGGTTAACGA
>JAQCER010000685.1 GCA_027618625.1 Verrucomicrobiota bacterium | reverse complement strand
CGGCGGCCGGCTTTGTCTCGCGCCAACCCGTTCTTGCCAACAATGGGACGGGATTGTCGCCTTACGCAGAGACAGAGAGTGGATTCCTATTCTACGATAAAAAGGCATACGTCTGGGCGTTCACCGAGCTTGATGGAGATGAAACCAGCGAATGGGCTCTCGCTACTGATGATTCATGGATCTTTCCCAATGCGCTGACGGTCAGTGCGATCAACGAGCTGACTTGGCGGCTCTCCGCTTCGAAACACCGATTTTTGGCGGCGTCTACGGAAAGACGGCGCTCTGGGCGAGCGAACGGCCGATCCGGATCCGTTCGTGCTCCAGTCCTACACCTCTGCTGTGCCTTAGCCTTCTGTTTCGCTGCTTGTCCTCATCGGCATCGGTTTCCTCGGATTGCGTCGAGCGGGCAGGGAACCTCGGTGAATGAATCAAATGAATTTGCTCGACGTCGCGCAGATTTCTCCGCTGCAGTGATAGAAAAGCCCAAGAATCACAGGGAGTTTGCCGTTGAGTGTAGGGAAGAAACCCGCTAACCTCAAAAAATGGCAAGACGCGCAAACTCAGGCCTTAAAGTAGGGCAGATCATCATCGGGCTCATCGTCGTCACGGGGCTGATTGGCGGGGGGTGGTTTTTTCTCAATCGCGGCAGTGATCCGCACGCGACCACTCCCACGCTCGATGTCACGGAATACCTCGAACGTTCGGCCAGCCTTGAGGGCAACACTTACAAGTTCAACGGCGTGGTGCAGGGCCAGCTGAAACGCGACAAACAAACGGGACGCCTGCTGCACGTCTCCACTAAGAACGATGATGGAAGTTTCGGCGATCCAGTCGGAGTTCAAGTTCCTGCGGAGCTCGACACTCAAAACATCCAGAAAGGACAGGAGTTCGAATTCGTGATCGAAGTCACCAGTAAAGGCATGCTCCTCGTCACCTATCTTCGCAAAATCTAGGCATCCTTCTTCCCAATGGCAATCATGACTTCTCCCCTGCCCCTCCTCCAACGGCTCGCGGCCCTGTCCCTCGCCGCTTTGAGCGCCATCGCAACATCGTCGCCTTGTTGCGCTCAAACGGAAGCGCCAGCAGATGCAGCATCCACTCCAGCCCCAGGCGTCAGCCAATCGACTTCAGCGACACCTCCAGGTTCCCCAGGCAGCCTGGAGCCGGGCTTTCTGGGGCGCGAAGTTCCGCTCATTGATCCGGCCACGGAAACGGTCACCTGGGATGGCAAGACATGGAGCATCACGAATAATCGCCTGTTCCGGGCCCGCTTCGAAAAGTATCTGGGAGCAAAGGAAGCCGACCCTGATGAAGATGCCGGTTACCGAGCAGCCTTGGACGAAGTGCTGGAAGCCCTTTCGCCAAAACGCGAAGGAGGCCCAAGCCTGCCGCGCGCCATTGCCTCATTGACCAAGGCATCACAGTATCCGATCGATGCCCGCATTTCCGACTCACTGGTCAACACGGTCTACGGAGTCTGGCTGGCGCGCAACAGCGCACGCGCCATGGCGGAGGCGAACAAGGAACTGGACCGCGAGCGCAAACAACTCGCCCATAACATGGAAGTCGCGAGCGATGGGAATGGGCTGGGTGAACGAAGGTCACAATCAAAATTACCCGGCACGGCGGGCGGCGAAGCCAGCGATGCTCGGGACGAAGCTCGAGAAGCAAGATCTGACGGAGCGGATATGACAGTCGGCAGAGTCGGCCTCTACATCAAACGCACTGCCGAGATCGAGGCAATGTCCGCAGTGAACAAGACCAAGGCGGGCATCAGCGAGATCAAGAGCAAGCTGGAGTTTCAAGGATTGATTTTGCAACTGCTGGTTCAACGTCGGTTCGAACATGTTGTTATCGGCACGCGGCTGTATCGAAGATTGTTCAGCGACGGCGATGGTGACCTGGAAATCAAAGAAGGATCGCAAGTGGATCACGTGTTCGCGCGCGGGATTGGCGTGAACCCAACACTCTCATCCGTCGATGCCATCGCCAGCGAAGCGATTCGCGAAGTGGCAGAAGGAATCGAGGCGTTTCAGTTTTATGCGGATCGAGGTGATCTGGAATCCGCGAGCAAACGTCTGTCCGAGGCATTCATGGTGGGCGAATACCTGCCAGGTGTCCGCACGCTGCCCCGCACGGAAAAGATGCGCGTGCTCGAATTTGTCAGAGATTCCAATCAACTGGTGTCAGCGCTCGAAGTTCACAATTTTGGACTGGTCGAAGAACTCGTCGACAAACTGCAAAAATCCGCACCAGACTTTGACTCATCGAAGGCCCGTGCCGCAGTCGAGAGTGCCCGCACCGTCGCTGGGATGCATCTGCAAAAAGCGCGCAACGCGGCAATCGCACAGCAGTTGGAAGTCGTCGCGGTGGAACTGGAAAAAGCAGCGACCATCTGGCCGAACAATCCCGAACTCAAGAGCGTCAGTGATCTCATTTTCGAACGCGGCGATGCCCACACCCGGGTGCTGGATGACTTGAACAGCCTCATCGCACAAAAGAACTATCGGCAGATTTTCCTCGATCAGGCCAAGTATCTTGCGGCCTCGATTGGAAAAAAAGAATACGAGGACAAGCTGAAAGAGGTGATCGAAGACATGACTCTGGTGCAAATGGGGCTGCAACAGGCAAAAGGTCTGAGTGCAAAGGGGGACAAACATGGAGCGTGGGAAATTGTCGAGGAAATGCGTGAAAAATTCCCGACCGACGCCGAGATCAGCGTGATGAGCGCCCAGCTCACTGGCGAGGTCGCGCAGTTCGTCAGCTGGCTGAAGAATGCCAAACGATTGGAAGAAGCCCGGAAGCTGGGGCCGGCCCTGGCCTACTACCTCAAAGCCAAAGAAGTCTATCCGGTCAGCTCGTACGTGGAGGAAGGCGTCGACCGCATCGTTGCCGATCTCTTTCCGGACGCAGCCGATGACGAAGACGAAACCTTCACCTCGTCATCTGAGACAACAAGCGCCGACGAACCCCAGAGCGAAGAGCAGTAACTGCGCCGCAGCGATTCCAAGGAACCTGTTGTAGGTGGCCCCCGGAGGGGTTCGCCAGACGCCACTTGCGACCACCGTTCCCGGCAAAATGGCGATCAATGGATACAGGAACGCGCCGTTCCACTGCTTCCAAAAAAGCCAGGCAATGCCCACGAGATAGGGCAGTAGGCACAACAAAGTAACTTCCCACCGGGCAAACGTCGGCCCGAAGCGCACCGCCAGCGTCCGCTTGCCGCTTGCTCGGTCACCATCGATATCCCGGCGATTGTTCACA
>JAQCER010000684.1 GCA_027618625.1 Verrucomicrobiota bacterium | reverse complement strand
GCGGGAGATTTTGGTCGATTTAGGTGAGGTAGTGGATTAATTGCGAACTTGAGCGGAAGGTTGTGTCGCGCAACTCGCTGGCCGAATTTGTTCCATTTCGTTGAATGACCACTTCATCACCAGAACTTGTAACCAAACTTGTAACCACGGGCGGACACCTTACGGGTGCACGATCGGCACGTGGCCTTTCGATTGAAGACGTCGCGCACGCGACCCGTATTCCGGCATCCCATATTCGTGGGCTTGAGTCTGGGGACTACGAGGGATTTGATGGCGTAGCGTACGCCAAGAGTTTCCTGCGACTGTACGGCAACTACCTTGGAGTTGATGTGACCGATGGGCTGATGCTGCTGGAAGAACATCGCGAATTGTCAGGAAAGTCGAACCATTATCCATTCCTGGATGTTCCGGAGAAGATACGGTTCGCCAGTGAGATGAAGGCTCCTCGTTCGAGCGCTGTTCCCCTGATCGCTGTATTGCTGGGAATGTTTCTGGTAGTCGCGGTGCCGATCGGGCTTTTGGTCGCGAAGCGGTACGCGCGTCCCGAGGGTGGTAAGACCGTGCCGACTGGTGACTCGGCCACTGAGCACCCCGTAGCGGGATCAGTGGAGAAGAACGAGGGAGGTAGTGATGCCGTGCGGCTCGACTTGAAGGGGATCGTCAAAGTGCCAGAAGGGCAACTGGAGCGCATCCGAAATCAGCAGCAACCAGAAGTGCGTCGGGCCGAAGTGGTAGTGGAAGAGGCCCCGGCGTCTGATAACGATGGGAACGATCCCGGCGGGACGGCTGATATCGACGAGGAAGGTGAATGAGCAGTGCCGTATGCTGGCAGTCGATCAGCGTTAACTCACGTCAGGTCGATCAAGTCGGATCTGGGGCTCCCTGATAGACTGATTCACTGATTTCGCTTCGACCTTAGCTCGCGCATGATTTCGAGGGTATCATTGCGGAGGTCGAAGAGTTCGCTGCGTGCGAACTCCAGCCATTCGGCGGTATTTTCGTCGAGGTGATCTGTGAAAAGCGATCCTATCGCGTGCAGGGCTTCGTTGAGCGGAATTTGAGCGCGCTTCAACATGGCGATGACGAATCCGGGTTCTGGATCGATGCCCTGTGAGGAACCATCCAGGGCCGCTGCGAGTTTCCCGCCTAGGGCGATGATGTGCATGACCACGGAAACGTAGGGATTGTTGGCGATCTGGCTATGGCCACCACCAGCTGCCGGATCATGTTTTGCCAGCAGTCCCCGGATCTCGGCGTCCCGTTGCAGATGCAGCGCGAGATTGGTGACGCGCTTGCTCAGGGGATGGTGGCGCATTTCATCCAGCTCAAGTTCGCTCTCGATCTGAGGTCCGTCCGATTCCGATGCCCCCGGCTCGGACATGAAATTCATCTCTTCCCAGTCAAAGTCCATGTCCAAATCGTCCGCGTCTTCCCATCCCATTGCTCCTGCTACCAACTTGTCACGATCTGGGGAATCCTTGTACTTTTCCAGGGCTTCCTGATAGGCGGCCGCATTCCGGTCGGCTTCACGGAGTTCCCTCTCCCACTCAAATTCATCAAGGGGCTCAACGTTGTCATCAAACGATGAAGGCTCATCATCATCATCTTCTTCGCCATCGGCGGTGCCGCTGTGGCCGCAGTGCTCGTCCAGAAGTTCGTCCGATGGCTCCACGAAGAGAAAGCTGACGTCATCGCTTTCCTCTGCTTCCATGCCGAAGGTGAACTCCTCCAAATGCGGTTGATTGCAGCCAGTGATCTTGTCGAGAAACGCGTAAAAATTCTGTTGGCTCTCCGTCTCCTGTGCCCGCTCCTCGAGAGCGGTCATGATCCAAGTGGGTTCGGAGACTCTCACCTCACAATTGCTCGTTTCGATTACCACTCTGCCATTGCGCTCACTGAACCACTCAAGGTAGAGAGTGTTGACTGTTACGCTGGGGATCGGCTTTTTCTGCCGCAGGAGCTCCTCCAATTCTACTTCGGTCACTGTCGGAACTCTCGCCCGTCGTGATGCGGTCATGTCACCGACGAGTCCCTCCTGTTCGTCGAACAATACTTCAGTGAGGTCTTCGACTTCCGGCAGCGGATTCTCGAACGTGATGGAACATCCAGCGAGGTCGCGAAGGCAGTTTCCCTTCAGTCGCAGAACGATAGGTTTGCCCCGCCCTTGAATCCAGACAAGGCCCGTAACCAGGCCCCGAATTTCATTCGAGATTTCTCCGCGTAAAATTGCTCTGTCGAGTCGTATTGCCATGTTTCGTTCTGAGCTTCCAGAAACCTGATACCTTTGTCAATCATCACCTCGAATAATCGAATGATCCTCTTCAGTAGTTTGCGAACTTGATTTGGGAGTGTTGAATTCGTCATCTCGGTATAATTTTACAAGTCGTGAATTCTCGCAATGTCTCTGCTTGCAATGATGGGCTTGGGAGTCAAATTGACGGGGTTCTGAGCCAGATTGATCTTCCCCCTTGTTGTAGAAGCTGCTCCAACCATCGGATTGAAATGAACACGACATTTCCGCTATCGATCCCGGTGATCACCTGCAATGAGCAAGAGAATCTCAAGCGTTGTCTCGCGAGTATCTCTACGATTGCTGCGGAGATTATTGTTGTGGACTCAGGTTCCACCGATGGCACCCAGGCTGTTGCCCAATCATTCGGTGCGCGATGGGAGACGCAGAGCTGGCTGGGCTTTCGGGATCAGAAAAATGTGGCATTGGGTCTGTGTTCACAGCCTTGGGTGCTGGCGCTCGATGCCGATGAAGAGGTATCGCCGGAGTTGTTGGAATCGATCAAGCGATTCTTTGAAGATGGCAGTGCCGAACGGTATGCTGGTGGTTATTGCGCCAGGAAGGTCTGGTTTTTAGGGCGGTGGATCACCCACGGTGACTGGTATCCCGACTACAAGCTACGCCTTTTCCGTCGCGATGCTGGGAAATGGGGCGGCAGTCCGGAACATGACAAAATTGACCTCGACGGCAAACGCATGAAACTGGCTGGGGATCTGCACCATTTTTCGTTTCCGTCGATTAATCGTTATATCGAGAAGATTAACGTGTTCAGTGATGTTTACCTGGAACGTCAGCTGGCAGATGGAAAGGCGTGGTCACTCATGCAGAACCTCTTTCGGCCACTGTGGCGCTTCTTCCGTTGCTACGTGATCCGAATGGGCTTTCTGGATGGATTCCCCGGGTTGTGGATTGCCGTGGGAATTGCGTTCCAGGCGTTCGTTCGGCACAGTCGCACCTACGAGACCGAGCATCGATAGGAA
>JAQCER010000683.1 GCA_027618625.1 Verrucomicrobiota bacterium | reverse complement strand
AGCGAATCGTTTCAGTCGGGCTCGAAGAGAGCCCGTCCCTTCTCCTGCATTGGTCAGCGGCCTTGTTAGTCACTCTGACTGTGGCGAGCACCGCAGTTCACGCACAGACGCCCCGGGGCAGTCTGCAGGAAGTGGGCAATGAAGTCCGGGTCACCGCCTCCGTCATTCCGGCGGGTGGTGGAGCTCCCCAGAACGCCAACTGGCGCGTCGAATACCTGAAGCCTGGCATTGGACCCGGCGTCACGGCAAGCATCTACCTTGTGAGTAACCCTGGCAGTCTCGGAGCCATAGATGGCATCGTAGGCTCGCAGGATCCTGCGGCTTCGGTGGTGATCGACAATCCACATTGGTCGGATCCTGGTCAAGGTTTTGGCTATCCAGCCGAGTTCAGCGAAGAAACCGGACAGTTCGCTGGCAATCAGGAAGGATTCTTTGTCGATCATTACGCGGAGATCTTTATCCCTGGAGATGCCGACCGGAAGGGGGCGGATGCCGATGTGGTGAACTTCAAGGATGGCGTTGACGACTACTGCTATCTTGAGATCGACGGTGAGCAACTGGTGGACAACAACACTTGGACCGGAGCCAACGGGGCCGACAATGGAGGCAGCCCGATTGCGCCGCTGGATGTGAGCAATGCGAAGTTTGACGATGGCGAGTGGGTATCACTGCGCTTCGTTGCAGCGGAAGGCGGCGGCGGCGACAGCTGCGCTCTCTACTGGGATGCACTGGACGAGGACGAGACTTTTCCTGTCGACCAGGCTACAGCTGCAGATGCGAACGATCTGGTTCCCGATACCAGCTTCCGCACTCAGAGTTTCGCTGTTGCCGCGACCGAGTCAGGAACTGGCCAGCCGGCGGGCCAAGCCCTTCCTACCGCCATTGCCGACGATGTTACCCAGCTGAGGCTCTATGTGAACGGCGTCCTCGTGCAGAAGCTGGCCGTGAACACTGGCGCTCCGGGAGGCACGATCGCCCAGGCAGGCGCTGAGATCAAGGTGACCGCAGGCATCTTCCCGTCCGATGGCGGCGCGGCGCTGCCTGCGGACTGGGCCTTGGGATATTACTCTCAGGGCTTGGCCGCGGGAATCATTGCAGACATCTATCTGGTGGCAAATCCCGGCAACCTTGCGGCAATCCAGTCTGTCATCGATGCCCAGGAGCCGGACGGTTCTGTGGTGATCGCCAATCCCCACTGGTCGGAGCCCAGCAGGACTTTCGGTTATCCTCAGGAATTCGAGGACGCAACAGGCCAGTTCACCGGCGGCCAGGACAACTTCTTCGTCAATCACTACGGGGAACTCTACATTCCGGCACAAGCCGATCGCTCAGATCCAGCCTCGGACGTGGTCCGTTTCAAGGATGGCGTTGACGACTACTGCTATCTTGAGGTCGATGGCGAACTGTTGGTAGACGACAACGCTTGGACTGGGCAGACTGGTTCGGACAACAACGGCAGCCCCATCGCGGAGTTCGATGTGTCCAACGACAAGTTCGACGACGGAGAGTGGGTTGCCATTCGGTTCGTCGCGGCAGAAGGCGGCGGCGGTGACTCGGGCATCCTCTATTGGGATGCGCTCGACACCGATGAAAATTTCCCTCAGATCGAAACCGATCCTGCAGACGTAGGAGATTTGATTCCAGATGACCACTTCCGCGCGCCTGGACTTGCCAAGGTCAAGGAAGTAAACGGAAGCGGAACCCCAGCGAATCAATTGGTCGATGCCCTGCCTGACGGAGTGGTGCAGCTCCGCCTTCTCGTCAACGAGACTGAAGTGAAGCGCCTCGACGTGGACCGGGACGGAGACGTCATGCCGGATTTGTTCGAAATGGCGAACGGCTTTGATCCTGCAGATCCTGCCGACGGTGCCTTGGACAAAGATGGAGACGGCCTGTCCAACTCTGCGGAGTACACCATCGGGGCAGACCCACAGGAAGCCGATTCCGACGGGGGATGGGTTGACGGACGGTGCCGAAGTGAACACCCAGAATACCAATCCGCTCGCGGCTGACGAGGACAACGACAGCCTCAACGACTTCGGCGAAATCGCCGCAGGCACCAACCCGAAGAATCCGGACACGGATGGCGATGGGGTGACTGACGGCATTGAAGTCCAGAGCGGCACGGACCCGCTGGTGCGGGACGACGACGGCTTCCCCCTCGCTCTCGTTGGATATTGGCCGCTTGACGTAGACCTCCAGGCTGCGGTTGGCCAAGGTCATGGAGAAGAGAGAGGCAGCTCTCCCGTTGCCTACGGGGAAGGAAAGTTCGACGGCGCCCTGCTGCTCGATGGAATCGACCAGTACGTCGAAATCGATCCTGACAAGGAATCACTCTTCGACTTCACTGGCGGCCCTGGCTTTACGGTGTCAGCCTGGTTCACTGTCAACAGCTTTTCAAAGAGCTGGCAGTGCCTGGTCGCCAAAGGGGAAGGGAACCGCTGGCGCGTTCACCGCCGGGGTGACGGGCCGAATTTGACCGGAAACGGGGGGAATGCGGATGTTTCCAATGGCGGCATTTCAGTGGACGACGGCGAATGGCACCACGCGGCTCTCGTAAGCACGGCTGGAGAAGGCGTAACGCTCTACATTGATGGCGAGGTAGAAGGAACCAGCGGTGCCCCTGCGGTGCAGAACAACGACATGCCGGTGATGATCGGTGAGAATCCAGATGCAAGGAACCGCACTTGGGACGGGCTTGTCGACGACCTCGCCATGTGGGCTCGGCCGTTGAGCGAAGAGGAAGTCATGCAAATCTGGAACGGGGGCGACGGAGCCAGCATTGGGCAACTGACCGGTCAAGGCGGCCCTGCCAAGCCCTTGTTTTCGATCACTGAGGTCGCCTACCTCAAGGGTGCCGGCGGCAGCCCTGATAAAGTTCAACTCACTTGGAATTCGAAAGCCAACGTGACCTATGCGGTGGAGTCGTCCTCCGATCTGGAGACTTGGGAAGAAGCGGTCGACGGGCAGGAGAGCGGCGGAACCGAGACTTCGTTTACCCTGACTCTCGACAATCTCGCCCCGGGACAACTCTACATCAGAGTGAGGCAGGAGTAGGTCTCTGACCACCACAGTCGAGTGCATTCACGCGCGGAAGCGGGGACAAGGCAACTTAGGCCAACTTGTCTCCGCTTCTTTTTTATTGCTGCCAGAAACCTTATACGCTTCTACGCCTATGGCCTACGCATGGCGGGACAGATCACAGATCGGCGTTTCCCATTGGATCACCAAACCAACCGTGCTGTGCGCAGAAGGGCAAACGGGGCAAGGG
>JAQCER010000682.1 GCA_027618625.1 Verrucomicrobiota bacterium | reverse complement strand
CGGCTACGCCTATGAATCCGAGATCGAGTGTGTGAATCATCGGGCTCCAGAGTCCGAGTTCGCATTGGCTCCGTCAAGAGCAAGTTCCGCATCGCCAGTTGCCCCGGCAGCAGTTGCGGCGTATGGGTTGCGCCATGTCCAGCATTTGGGGCCAACTATTTCGCGTGTCCACCTGGGGGGAATCCCACGGCGGTGGAGTCGGTGTCGTCGTCGATGGCTGCCCGCCCCGCATTCCCGTCACTCAGGAAGAAATCCAGTTTGAACTCGACCGGCGGCGTCCCGGGCAGAGCGAAATCGTCACTCCGCGCAAGGAGGCCGACGAGTGCGAGATTCTCAGCGGAGTTTTTGAAGGGCAGACGCTCGGTAGTCCCATTTCGATCATGGTGCGGAACAAGGATGCACGTCCTTCTTCATACGATGAGATGCGGGAAAAATACCGGCCTTCGCACGCCGACTACACTTACGATGCCAAATACGGCATTCGCAATTGGCAGGGTGGGGGGCGTGCTTCGGCGCGCGAAACCATTGGTCGCGTGGCGGCTTCGGTGCTGGCGCGCAAAGTCGTGCAAAGCGCGTCGCCAGACTACGAAGTGCTCGCATGGGTGAAGTCGATCTACAACCTAAATGCGGATGTCGATCCGGCCACGGTGACCTCAGAGATGATCGAGTCTAACATCGTGCGAACAGGCGATCTGAACGCAGCCGAGCCGAGGATCGATCTGATCAAAAAGATGCGCAGCGAGGGCAATTCAGTTGGTGGTGTGGTCGAATGCGTCGTCCGCGGCTGCCCACCGGGACTCGGTGCTCCTGTGTTCGACAAGTTGGAGGCCGAGCTGGCAAAAGCGATGCTCAGCTTGCCAGCGACCAAGGGATTCGAGATCGGCTCCGGCTTTGGCGGCACACTCATGACCGGTGCCGAGCACAACGACCCCTTTTACATGGATGAAAACGGGCGTGTGCGCACTTCCAAGAATGATTCCGGTGGCGTCCAGGGCGGAATCAGCAATGGCGAAGACATCGTGTTCCGCGTCGCATTCAAGCCGACCGCCACCATCATGACCTCCCAGAAGACAGTGTCCTCATCAAAACAAGATACCGAGCTGACGGGCCGCGGTCGCCACGATCCCTGCGTGCTCCCGCGCGCCGTGCCCATGGTCGAAGCCATGGTTCACCTGGTGGTTGGCGATCACCTGCTGCGCCAGCGCGCGCAGTGTGGTGGAGTTTGAGTCAGTTTTTGCTGCTCGGATATCATTGGATCTATAGCTTATCTGAGATGCACACGGCGACTATGCACAAACTCCGTTCAGACCTGGAAGGCCGTCGATGCTGACCGCGTTCTTGTCGCTCTGGTAGGCTTTGACGCCGTCGGCACCCTTGTTGTCGTTCCACTTTAGCAGGATGTCGCGATCAGACACGTAGTGGTAGAGGGGGACGCTGTAGCCACAGGAATCGGAGATCCGTGACACGCGCACGCGAATGAATGCACGGGTGCCCATCTCCTTAGCATCCGAAGCTGTTCCAAATGCCGCTGCGACCGCACCAAAATCTTCGTGATCGGGCTCAAGGACTTCGCCCTCGCCATGGAAGCGGACGATCTTTGGCGGCCCTTCGAATGCGCAGAACATGATCACGATGCGGCCGTTGTCTTTGAGGTGCGCGACTGTTTCGATCCCGCTCCCGGTGAGATCCCGATACGCCACGGTCGTGTCGTCAAGAATTCGGAAGCTGTCGTAGCCTTTTGGAGAACAATTGATGTGTCCGTCGATTACGGTCGGAGCGGTCGACACAAAAAACATTTTCTGTTGTGCAATCCATGAGCGGATGGATTCGTCAATTCTTTCGAAGATTTTTGCCATGCGGGGGAGCCTAGCGGACTCGCGGAAATCTGCAAATTCGATCATGACGGAAACGCGTTCCAAACGTTTGAATCGTTTGAATCGTTTGCAGTTGTTGTCGTGCCGAATCCACGGTAGAAAGCCGCCATGCGGAAAACGAAGATCCTGTGCACCGTCGGCCCGGCTACTGAATCGGTGGAGACATTGCAGTCACTCATCCAAGCGGGAGCGAACATCTTCCGGCTCAACATGAGTCATGCCAGACACGACTGGTGCGCAGAGGTCGTGCAGCGGGTCCGGCACGCTGCCGAGCAGGCGCGATGCGATGTCGCAGTGCTGGTGGATCTTCAGGGGCCATCGATCCGCACCGGTCCGGTGGACGGTTTCTTTGATCTGAAAGAGGGCGATGCGGTGGAATTCACCATGGGCAGCGCAGCTGCGAAGATCCCGTTTTCGACTTCCGTGAACTACGATGGCTTGGGTGGCGACCTAAAAGTGGGCGACAAGATGCAAGTCGACAATGGAGTGCTGCACATGAGGGTTACGGCGATCGATGCCGAGCGGGTAACGTGCACCGTTATCACCCCTGGCCAGATGGGCTCGCGCAGGCATATCAATTTGCCAGGTATCCGGGTCAGTCTACCGCCGCTCACTGACAAGGATCACGCGGACCTGGCGATGGCTGTTCGCGTGAAGGCGGATTTTGTCGCCATGAGTTTTGTGCGTGATGCAGCCCATGTGGCATTGCTCAAAGGATTGCTCAAAGATCAGGGATCGCTGGCGCGTGTGGTCGCCAAGATCGAGGATCAACAGGCTGTCGCCAATCTTGAAGGCATCATCGAGGCGTCTGATGCCGTGATGGTGGCGCGTGGTGATCTGGGAATCGAAGTCCAGCTCGAGGAGTTACCAATCGTCCAACGCAGGATCATCAAGAAATGCGTGCACATGGGGCGGAAGGTGATCGTGGCCACACATATGCTGGAATCGATGATTGAGAACCCGGTTCCGACGCGGGCAGAGGTGACGGACGTGGCAAATGCCGCCTACGAGGAAGCGGACGCCGTTATGCTCAGCGGCGAAACAAGCGTGGGAAATTATCCTGTGCGCTGCGTCGAAGTGCTGGACAGAGTGTGCCGCCGTACGGAACTCAGTGGCGGCGTCGGTTATGCCGAGCATTCACCGCTCAAGACCGAGAAACACAAGATCGTCAAGTCGGCCATCGTTCTTGCGAACTCGATGCCCGATGCCAAGATCGTTGTCTTTACCAAACGCGGGGTGATGGCGCACTACACCGCGCACCTCAGGCCAAAGTACGCTCCCATCTTCGCTTTCTGCCCGGCGCTCGACGTGTGCCGTTCCCTCATCATGAGCCGCGCCGTTTACCCCATGCAGCTCGACTTTGAAACCGAGACACCGGAACCGGCGATCGATGCCGCAGTGCG
>JAQCER010000681.1 GCA_027618625.1 Verrucomicrobiota bacterium | reverse complement strand
GCCCACATCCCACAAAGCACTGTGCCTATAGCTGATTCGCACGTTGCGAATCCCGGATATAGCCAATTTTCAGATCCTCGTGGATGGCAAATCGGTGATCACTACCAATGCCAAAAGTAACGTCGGAGGACTGGTCGAGGAACTTGTAGCCAACGCCAACTTTACTCCAAATTACCGCGAAAACTGGCTACAGATTGACGAAGGGCCAACGGCGATCGAAGACCGGGAATCAGTGGGCTGGACATTGGACAGTGCCTATGACTGGTCGACCATCTTCGCTGCTGATGGAGAGAATCCGATCGCGCACTCTGCGGAGACGCTCACGGTTACTTTTGTCCACGGACTCAATTCGAATTTCGACGACGAGGGCCTCGGAATCGATTCGCTGGAACTGAAACTTCTCAATGTTACTGAAGAAGTCGCATTTGCGATCAACGGCATCTCTGTTGGCAATGCAAATGCAGTGACGATCAATTGGAACGCTTCCGTCGGTAAGACCTATGGAGTCGACCGGGCGCTTAATCTGAGTGAAGCGAATAGCTGGGATGAACTTGCGGATGGTGTTGGTGTCGGCACCTTCACTGACAACAGCGTGCCTGCTGGAACGCGCGAAGCCTACTACCGAGTGCGCATCGAGCCAGTTGAGTAGACCTCTACCCCTACTGCCCAATCTCTTAGCGGAAGAGGCACCATCTTCTGCGGGTGATTTGGCATTCATGTCGTAAGATGTGCCGTGCAACCCACGTTGATCCAGTGTCTTTCCGCCCAGTGCCAGTTGCGGCGTTCGTCCATGTTCGCATTGGCGAGTGGACTCATTCTGCTGAGTGGATGGGTTGAATCAGGCGCCCAGGAGCTTTCCCAGCCAGCCGGCGCAGGGCCAGCGGTGGCTCCTGTTGCTGCTCAATCCCTTCCATTTGGCGAAAAGCTTGCGG
The DNA here is from genome assembly GCA_027618625.1 of Verrucomicrobiota bacterium. Lineage (GTDB taxonomy): Bacteria > Verrucomicrobiota > Verrucomicrobiia > Verrucomicrobiales > DEV007 > JAGROY01. Next base: position 2,345 of record JAQCER010000681.1, on the reverse strand, counting down.
AGGAAATCGCGCGCTTCGATCCCACTGCGGATGGATGGCAAAGCGAAACACTTTTCGAAGCAGCGCAAACGCAACTCAACGCGCTGGCGCATTCCATAGAGGAGAACACGAACACGAACTTTGGGGCGGTGGCAATTTCAGGCGACACTTTCAGCCCGACCTATCGTTCTCCGGCGTTAAGTCCAGAGCCAGCGGCACTCAAGACGATCCACCGGGATTCCAACATCACCGTGCAATCGGAGCCAGACGGCTGGGTGCCGACGGGAAATCGTAATCCTGCTGAGGCCATGTCCGGCTTTCTCATGCCTTTGTCGAACACGGGCACCGTGCGGATCAAATTCAAGATCTATCGGATTTCGATGGCAACGGATGGCGCGACTGCGACGACCCGCGTGCTTGTCAATACGCTGGGAATATCACCGGATCAATCGCACCTGGTAGAACAACATGCCGTGTGGGAACTGGAGTGGGACACTCCGAAGACTTCCAGTCCGCGCATCCGCAGCATCGTTCCGGAATCATATACAGTAAACGAAACGACCCATGGAGGCGGCCGCTTATTCTCAGACGCCACGGCTTCAGCCTTCAAGGATTGCCCCACCTATGCGACAGCTCTGCTGCCCGGACAGGATGACTGGGCGGCTCGTCTGCACAACCAGATCGGGATGGAATCGGAGGGTTATCAGGGAATGGCGATGGGAGATGTCAACGGTGATGCGCTCGATGACCTGTATCTCTGCCAGCCGGGCGGCCTGCCCAACTTGCTGTTCCTGCGCAATCCAGATGGGACGCTCAGGGCAGCGCCAAAGGGAAATGGCACGGACTGGCTGGAGCGGACACGCTCGGCCCTCTTTGTCGATATCGACAACGACCGCGATCAGGACCTGCTGGTTGTATGCAACGCGCAGGTACTCCTCCTTGAAAACGATGGCTCCGGCACCTTCGCCAACCGTGGAAGGTTGCAGCTGCCAGGCTCACCGTTTTCCTGCAGCGCAGTCGACTATGATAGCGATGGAGATCTCGATCTCTATATCTGTGACTACGGCGACCTCTGGGGTGGCTTTGGCGACCTTAACGAACGCTTCCCGATCCCCTATCACGATGCCAACAACGGCGGCCCGAACGCACTCTACCGGAACGATGGGAACTGGCGGTTCACTGATGTCACTGAGGAAGTTGGCTTGGACCAGAACAACCGGCGCTGGTCGCTCTCCTGTGCATGGGAGGATTTCGACAACGACGGCGACCCTGACCTTTACGTCGCCAACGACTTTGGTCGGAACAATCTATACCGCAACGATGCTGGGCCCAAGGCGGGCAGCCGGGTTTTCACGGACATAGCCGCGGAAGCCGGCGTAGAGGATATCTCGCCTGGCATGTCCGTCACTTGGGGTGATGTCAATCGCGATGGATGGGCAGACCTTTACGTGAGCAACATGTTTTCAGGAGCTGGCAACCGGGTCACCTTTCAAGATCAATTCATGCCGGGAACTGACAGTGTCACCAAAGGACACTACCAACGATTCGCGCGGGGCAATGCGCTCTTTCTCAACAACGGAGACGGCACTTTTCTGGACAGTAGCGAAGCCTCTGGGGTCTCGGTAGGACGATGGGCCTGGGCGTCACGCATAGCTGACTTTAACAACGACGGCCTCGAAGATATTGCAGTGGCAAACGGGTTCTTCACCCAGGAGGACGGCAGCGACTTGTGAAGTTTCTTCTGGCGCCGGGTCGCGGCGCAATCCCCCCTCCAGCCGTCAACTCTCGGTAGTGGCGAATCTTACTTTTTGTCATGGGCAGCGACCACACGCCTCATGGCAGAGGGAAGATCGTTCAGTGGACACGAACGCAATTCGTTCTTTCTTAACATTGGCCACGGCAAATTTGCGGATCTTTCCGGACTTTCGGGATTTGATTTTCTTGACGACGCACGGGCGCTGTCGCTTGGAGACTGGGATTTCGACGGTGCATTGGACTTCTGGGTTTACAATCGCAACAGCCCGAGGTTGCGATTGATGCGGAACAACACTTTGAGTGTCCACTCAGACTCAGCACATTGGATCGCGCTTGGCCTGCGTGGGATCACCTGCAATCGCGATGCGATCGGCGCACGGGTGGAAGTGACCACCGCATCTGGATCGCAGATGCGAACCCTGCGCGCTGGTGAAGGGTTTCTATCGCAATCGTCGAAGTGGCTGCATATCGGGCTCGGAAAAGACGACGCGATCCAGAAGGTAACGGTTCGCTGGCCCGGATCTGCAGCACCTGAAATATTCAGTTCCGTCGCCCCCAACACCTTTCAAATCCTGGAACAGGGAATGGTGTCCGCTGAACGTTGGATGCCG
>JAQCER010000680.1 GCA_027618625.1 Verrucomicrobiota bacterium | reverse complement strand
ATCGCGCCGGATGCACGATTGCTCACGTGCTGGAACGTCAAAGTTTGACATCAAGGGGTGCGGCGCCGTGCGCTTCAGAAAGGTATAAAGCGTGCGCCGGTAGACTGCGTCTCCCGTGTCCTGCTTGTAGAACCGGGTGTTCGATCCACCGAAGGCGAGCGGCTCCCAGATATTCGGCGGCTGGTACGGATTCACACCTTTTCCTCCCAATTGCAAGTTGATCAGGCCACTGACGAACAATGCCTGATCGCGAAGCTGCTCGGCATCGAGCCGGAATCGCGGCCCGCGAGCGAGATATCGATTGCCCGGATCCCCTGCCCAACTTGCTGCAGGCGCGATGCTCTGCTGCCGAAAGGTTTTACTTGTCACCATCATCCGCATCAGACCTTTGACATCCCAGTGGTGCTCCTGGAACCAGATGGCCAGCCAATCGAGCAACTCAGGATGCGAGGGCAACGATCCCTGGGTGCCAAAATCATGACTGCTCTCTACCAGGCCGACCCCAAAAATCTGCTGCCAGAAACGGTTTACGGTGACCCGCGCAGTGAGCGGATTTTCAGGCGCAACAATCCATTTGGCTAGATCAAGGCGATTCGCCCGCTCGCCTGCCTGCTTCAATGCTGGCAAGACGGCGGGAGTGGCTGGCACTACTTTCTCGCCCGGCGTATCATACTGTCCGCGGATCATGACAAAGCTCTCACGCGGTTGCGGAAGATCATTCCATGTAAACGTGGACGGCACCGCTGCGTCATAATCGTTCCGTTCTTTCGTCACCGCTGCGAGTTCGACCTTCAGCGCGGAAAAGTGCTCGCTGGTAGTGGCGCAGACTTCCTGCAGGTAGAAGTCGCGCAGGCGCTTCAGTTCCTCAGGAGCAAACTCCTTCGATGGCCCTTCCTTAAGCCGGGCTTTCAAGTCGTCGGGAACACCGGGTGTATCTTTGCCTTCCTGTGCCTTGCGCCAGGCAACAAACGATTGTGATGGATCACCCGCCGGATCGAACCGACCGACGACGCCCATTCGATCAAAATAGGCAGTCCCGCCGTGAACGGTAAACGCTAGGCCGGAAACCAACATGCCCGGCTTCAGGCCCATGCTTTCGCCATCCACCTGCAGCTTCACCCACTCGCCAGCTTTCGGTAACTCCCCAGCAATGAAGCGCTCGGTCGTCCCCTTCGCGCCAAAGTCGATGATGTCTGCGCCCCACAGTGCGCGATGACTCCACGCACCCGTGTGAAATTGAATCATCACCTCCTCCGGTGGATCAGCGGGATCAAGGTAAAGGTGCAGGAAGAATTTCGGCGCATTGGGAACGGCGAGTGGCTGTGCACCTTCGGTGTAGTAGTCCTGCGCCATGCTTTCGCCACTGCGCTTGAGCGATTTCTTACCACTCGCTACCGGCGTATCCACAAACGTCACAGGATGGCCAGACGCCGTCACTTTCGCGCCCTCTGGAAAGGCGTCATCCATCCAGATTTCTTCTTTTTCCTGCGCTGGCGGGACTGGTTCGACCTCCGCTGGATCGTTGTAGACCAGCATGGAGACAGTCGCTTGCATCTTCGCGGTGATCGCAGCCTGCCGCTCGTTAAAGCCCTGCATCTTCGCATCGTAGCCAATCGGCTTCACCTTCACGACCGGCGCGGTCAGCAGCGCATTGCCGTCCATCGCCGGGTCGGCATTGGAATTGAAGAACGCGTAGAGCGAGTAAAAATCCTTTGCGGTGATCGGATCATATTTGTGGTCGTGACACACTGCACACCCCGCAGTGAGCCCAAGCCACGCCTGTGCCGTAGTGCTGGCACGATCAACCGCATAGCGGAAAATGAATTCCTCGTTGATGCTGCCGCCTTCGCCAGTGGTCACGTTGCAGCGATTGAACCCGGTAGCGATGAGCTGATCCTGTGTTGGATTCGGCAACAGATCGCCTGCCAACTGCTCGATGGTGAACCGGTCGAACGGAAGGTTTTGATTGAATGCGCCGACCACCCAGTCGCGATACGCCCAAGTCTGCCGCTCATTGTCGAGGTGCATCCCGTGGGTATCGCCATAGCGGGCGACATCGAGCCAGTGCCGAGCCATTTCCTCACCGTAATGTGGTGATGTCAGGTAACCATCCACCATTCGCTCGTAGGCGTCGGATCTGGCGTCGGTGATGAACGCATCCACTTCGGCAATCGTCGGCGGCAATCCTGTCAGCGCCATGCTGACCCGGCGGATCAATGTCGGACGGTCTGCCTCCGGCGAAAACTCTAGCCCCGACGAGGTCAGCGCCTCCCCCACCAAATAATCGATCCCCTCTGCCGTTCCCGCCGGTTTCATTGGAGCCTCGAATGCCCAGTGCTTCTGGTAGACAGCCCCCTGCTCGATCCATTGACGGATGATTTCTTTCTGCGATGCATCGAGCTTCTTGTGCGACTCAGCTGGAGGCATCACATCATCGGGATCAGTCGCAGTAATTCTTTGCCAGATTTTACTTTCGTCCGGCTTGCCGGGAACGATCGCGCTGGCCCCGGCCTTATCCTTTTTGAACGCCCCCTCCGGGAGATCGAGCCGGAGTTCTGCCTCGCGGTGCTTGGCATCCATCCCGTGACAAGCAAAGCAATTCTCAGACAAGATCGATCGAATATCACGATTGAAACTGAGCGGTTCAGCTGCTCCACCGGTGAGGGAAACAGCAAGCGTGAGGGTGAACTGCAGAATATTAGGCTTCATCGGTGGCTTCAATCGTCTTCGAAAATCTCATCGGAAACATGCGCTCGTTGCACAAAATTTGCAAATGCTCCTCTACGGAATCCGGTTTTGGAGCGTTCAACTGATCGCCACCGAACTTTCCACGATGCGTGTGTTTTTTAGCCAGCCACTTGAGCGTCCGTTACCCTGACCACCGATGAGAGTGCACTCGGGAGCAACTGCGACGATTCTGGCAGCGGTCACGGCGATGACAGCGCCGGGCCAGGATGATGCTGGTTCCCCGGACCCGGTCGCGGTGACCATCCAGCCGGTAACGCTTGCATTGGACGATGGGGCGGAAGTCGTATCGGTCGGCGATCACTTTGACTTGGAAGCAGTCGCGAAGATTTGGGATGCTGCGGGAATTGCACTGTCGTTTTCCTCCCCCTTGCAACTCAACAGCTCAGATCTCTTCGATTTGACGCTGGCCGAGCGGGACGCGGTGATGGAACGCAAGCCGGAAAAAATCAAAGCACTCCTGGACTAACGGCGGATTTTTGCACGGAGGGGGTTCACCCGAGGGATTTTACTTTTTGCCAGGCCCCGCGATTGTT
>JAQCER010000679.1 GCA_027618625.1 Verrucomicrobiota bacterium | reverse complement strand
GAGTCAGGCAGGCAAGGATTCCGCAGGCGAGCAGGGTGAGAGGATTTCTTGTCGGCGTTCTCATTCCGGTTGGGTGGTTTAGTTGAGTGATGGATCAAATTCATCGGAGTTCAGAATTGATTTTATTCTGATAATCACATGAATTTTTATCCGTTTGGCTGATTGCCGTCAATAAAACAATCCCGGGGCCGAAAAATACCGCGGGGCTAGGGAATGAGAACCTGAGGGAATTCTTCGGATCAGGGAGAACGGGAAGACAGGATCGAGGGCGGCGCGTCTCCGCGTGGCGCGTAGCGATTTCTTTGCGGAGTGATCGCACCCTACCCTTGCGCTGTGTTCCCGTAGGATGGACGGAGGCGGACGGGGCCCGGCGGGGAGCGGCGCACTCGTCCCGGCCAGGGTGTCAGCCGGCGTGAAGTTGTCCGGACCCGGCTTCGAGCGCCCTCTTCTGGCTTCCCTCGGCGCCAATACGTGATCGTCGCTCGCAGGATGGATCCTCTCCGCAATGGGGGGGACGGCAACCTGGCTCAATCGACGAGTTTTGTACCTTTACACCGCGCAGGTTCGCGCCAAATCTCGTTTCCAATTGATAATCAGATGCGCCGGGCGGCTCCCTGGAATCATTCCTACGCCTCTGCCATCTGCTGCGAATTCTAAACCAACTCCGCATGAATCGACCGACCCGCCTACGCCTCCTCTCTCCCATATTTTTCAGGCTTTCTTGCCAGCGAAATGACGGTAAGCCCGAACGGAAGACCTATGGTTCGGACGAGCGGCCCCTCGGCGGTAAGTAAGGCTGAGAAGACGGCGTTCGATGGCCCTACGGGAATGGTAAGGTCCGATCCCTCTTGTTTTGGCGGGAAGATTTTCTCACTCATTCGCTTTGCCAGCGCCAGCGGGAACAAAATCGTATTGGCGTAGCTTGCGTGCTGCACCTCGAAGCCTGCATTGCGCAGCTTGCCTGACAGCTCGCTCTTCGTAAATCGATGACGCGTATGAACACGTTCATCATGTCGGCCACGCAGCCAGCGATAGGCGGGTAATCTGACCAGCAACCGGCCACCAGGACGCAATACGCGGTAGAATTCCCGTAGCCCGATTTCGTCATTCACCGCTCCACACTCGCTCAGCACATCGAAGGATGTGATAAGATCGAAAGATTCTCCATCAAACGGCATCTCAAGAATCGAGCTCTCTACCAGTTGGTTCGTGCCGCGGAGCCGACAGAACTCGAGCGCTGCGGGGGAAAAGTCGACCCCGGTAATATTCCCGAATGGAGCCAGATAGCGCATCACTGCACCGGTGCCGCAACCAGCATCGAGAATGTCAAGATTGCCATCCCTGCCGACATATTTATCGAGAATGCCTAGAGTGAGGGATTTCATGCCCTGGTACCACCAGTGGCCGTCCTCAACTCGATACATCGTTTCGTATTCTTCAATCTCCATCCGATTCTCAGGCTGATTTAAAAACCCAGAAACGCTGCAGAAGATAGACCGCGATCACGGAGATGCCCATGGCTGGAATTTGGCCGAGGTCACTGCGCCACTTGAAAACATCCACGAACAGCATCAAGAGCACGCAGTTGATCGCCCACATGCCCGCATAAGTGAGGCAATATTTCACGACGCTGTTGGCTGGCGTTCCTTGCGAACGAAAGGTCCAATAGCGGTTCAGCAGATACCCGTAGACAATGCCCAGTGCGTAGTCCGCGGCGAGAGCCCACTGATGGTGCAGGCCACCATTCAACAGGAGAAGGTAAATCCCATACATGATCGCGGTGTTCGTCCCACCGACGATCACAAACTTGAGGAACTTGAGTTGCTCTTCCCTGGGAGGCAGTTTCATGTGCGGCGTCACTCGCCGATTACTTCGCGTAGCGCAACACATACACGTTCAGCGTCGGCGGGCGGCAGTTCAGGATAAATCGGGAGGGACAGAATTTCGCCAGCAAGACGTTCGGTGACGGGAAGGTCGCCGGGCTTATAGCCGAGGAAGTCATAGCCCCTCATCAGGTGGATGGGATACGGGTAGTGAACTCCCGTCCCTACACCTTTGTCTGCAAGTCCAGTTCGGACATCGTCACGGTTTTCAACGCGAACCACGTAGAGATGGTAGGCATGGTTTGCCCCTGCTGAAGGGGCGATGGGTTTGGCCGCGGCAGGCAGCAGCGCATCGTAGATCGCTGCGATGCGTCTCCGGTTTTCGACGTGGTTATGGAGATGCGGGAGTTTGACCCGAAGGATCGCTGCCTGAATTTCGTCGAGGCGCGAATTCACCCCTTCCCGCTCGGCATAGTAGAGCCCATCGAAACCGTACATGCGCACGCTGCGGATCACGGCAGCCAGCTGCGGATCACTGGTGACGCACATGCCCCCGTCGCCATAGGCGCCGAGGTTTTTGGTGGGATAGAAAGAGAACGCAGCGGCGGTTCCCATCGTGCCCGCCATGGTACCGTTTAGAGACGCGCCGTGGCACTGCGCGCAATCCTCGATGATGGGAATGTCCCTCCCACCAATGATGCTGCGCAGGCGCGGAACGTCCACCACATTGCCAAACAGGTGCACCGGAATGACTGCCTTGGTTCGCTCGGAGAGACACTCCGCCACGCGATCAAGATCCATCAAGCAAGTACGCGCATCGACATCGCAGAATACGGGAATTGCTCCTGTTTCACGGATCGCGCTGACGGTCGGCACAGCCGTGTTGGACACGGTGACAACTTCGTCGCCATGTCCCACACCCAATGCGCGAAGAATGACCGAGATCGCGTCGGTACCGTTGGCAACGCCAACGCAATGGACGGGAGTTGCTCCAGCCGTGGGCTCTCCAGTCAGAAAGGCACCAAACTCCTGCTCAAAACTCTCCAGCTCCGGGCCAAGAATGATGCGACCGGATTCAAGCGCACGACGCATCGCGGCGTGGAGGTCACTTTCGAGCGCCTGGTACTGCTCTAGATAGTCAAAGATGCGGATCTGTTTCATCCCCAGTAGTCCTCCTTATGCGCGCGATACCATTGCAGTGACCTTTCCAGGCCGTTACGTAATCCCACCGTCGGTTCCCATGCTGTTACCGACTTAAACGCGGAGTAGTCTCCATAGAAATCACCGATGTCGATGATTCGTTTGTCCTCTGGGAACGGCACCAGCTCGTATTCGATGTCGCACAATTCCCCGAGAAATTCGACGAACTGCAGAAGAGAATAGTTGTCCGGCGCGCCTAGATTAAAAATGCGCCCGAAACACTCTTCGTGCTGCGCTGCCAGCAGCAGAGCATCCACG
>JAQCER010000678.1 GCA_027618625.1 Verrucomicrobiota bacterium | reverse complement strand
CCGATCGTGACCACGCCATCACCCTAATCAAGAATCAACGACTTGTCTCGCTACTTGCGTAAACCCTGGATGATTGATCATTGTCGCAGGGTGCTTCCGCTCCCGCTCTCTGGGTTGTACTGGCGAAGCGACAGCAATGTGCTATGTGCTCCGACCAAACAGAAAAAAAGGCGGCGCTTTTATCAGCGCCGCCCTCTTCGAAAAATCACGCACGAAAGCTTCTGCTTTCTGCTTACCAATTTGTGATCCACAAGCCTTCGGCCTCCGGATCTGTACCACCGCTAGCGTCCTGGCCAAAAGACCAGAGGTCGTAAGTCATGTTCCTCGTATTCTGCTGGTATTCGTCACTCTCTTCTGGATCAAACATTTCGTACTGGTAGGGGTGCCTCCAGGGATCAACCAGAAGGAAGCCACCGTTCGAAAACTCTACCGGAACACCTTTGCGAATCTTGTTTTCATCTCCACCAGCCCCCTCGCTCTGGGACGGCGGGGCCAAAGGATTCACTATTTCCTCCCAGTAATATTTGTCATCATCTTCGGTCTCACCATCTGACCCAATACTTCCTCCTTCGATAGCATCGTCACCATCGCCGGAAAGGGCTTGGTAAAGTGTCTTGGCAGGCCCTGTTTTCGCGGATATCCCATTGACCTCTCCCATCTCATCTTCCTCAGCCGGGCGAGGATAATCACCATTGTCGGTCCGATAGCGCTCAAGGCCGTTATCAATTGCTTTCAGTAGCGCAGACGTCTTGGATCGTCTGGCCTTGTTCTGAACTGCTGTGGTGATGGCGACTGTCATACCGGCCAAGAGCACGATAATGGTTACGACGACCATCAACTCGATCAGAGTGAAGCCTTGGGTCTCAGCGCGGCGACGGTTGGAACTGGATTGTAAGAACATAGAATTTCCTTTCTCTCAAGACCGTCTACTACGACCCATCGAATGTCAATACATTATATTTACATACCCAGGCATTTACTGGACTTGAAACTCTCGAAGCCCAGCTTACTGACCGGACATGCCTTGAATAATCTTCACGAGTGGCAGGAACAGAGCCATAACGATCGTTCCAACGACGACAGCGAGAACAACGATCATGATTGGCTCGAGCATGGAGGTGAGCGCCGACACAGCGTTGTCGACCTCGTCATCATAAACATCCGCGATCTTCAGCAACATGTCAGGCAACTGACCTGTCTCTTCACCCACGTCCACCATACTGATAACCATGGATGGAAAAACGCCGCTTTCTTCCAGAGGCTGAACAATGGATTCACCTTCCTTAACCGCGTCATGAACCTTATCTACAGCAGCAGCAACGATCACATTACCAGCGGTTTCACGGGTAATCAGGAGTGCCTGAAGGATCGGCACACCGCTGGTAACCAGAGTTCCGAGCGTCCGTGAGAAACGGGAAATAGCACTCTTGCGCTGCACGCTGCCGAAGAGTGGCAGATTCAGCTTCATGCGGTCAACAAAACGACGGCCAAACTTGGTGCCGATGAAGATTTTACAGAACGCAAATATGAGGATCAAGCCAAGGATAATCGGAATGATGTTCGCTCCAAGAGTCCGGCTCGCACCCATCACAATCTTGGTGAGCGGCGGCATCGCCTCCTTTCCGCCAGGTAGCATCTCCTCGAAAATCGATTCGAATCGCGGAACGATCACGACCAGAAGGAACACCATGATCGATGACGCGATGAGCATGACGATCACCGGATAGATCATCGCTGCGATAATCTTGTTCTGCAGTTTTTGCGCCTTCTCCTGATATTCAGCAAGACGATTCAGAACGAGTTCCAACACACCACCAAGCTCACCGGCTTTCACCATGTTTACGTAGAGCTTATTGAAGATCTTAGGGTGCTGAGCAAGACTCTCGGAGAATGTGCTGCCGGTCTGGACGGAGTCCGCGAGGGTCGAGATGGGACGGCCATGCTTTGAATCTCAATGAAATATTCGGCTCCTGTTTCGCCAGAATGACGAGTCCACGCAAGAGAGGCAGACCCGAGTCGATCAGCGTCGCAAGCTGCCGGGTGAAAATCATCAAGACCTTGCCCTTAATAGTGCCCGTCCTGGCTTTTTTGCGTTTTTTAGCTTTTCCCTTCACTTGGCCACCTGCGGCGGCACCTGGAAGCATAATCCGTGTCGGATAGAGCCCCTGACCGCGAAGAAGCGAGGTAGCATCTGCCTCGGTAGCGGCATCGATAGCACCGGAGGTTTCCTCTCCAGCGGCGGTCACTGCAACGTAATTGAAACTAGGCATTTGATTTAGCTTTTGGTGGGTTGGTTTGCTGGAAATTGCACGGTGTCGGTCACTTTAACCAGCTGAAACAGCCGAAAAAAACGTTTCGCCACCAGTTTGAACGGATTTATTGAGGATAACTTAGGTATATTTCAACACTTCTTCAATGCTCGTTTCGCCGGAATAGATATTTCGGAGACCATCCTGACGAATCGTCACCATTCCAAGTTGTACCGCCTTGTTCTGCACTACCGTTGTGGGCGCACGCTCAGTGATCAGTTCCCGCATGGCTTCGTTGATCTCAAGGAGTTCAAAGATTCCCTTTCGGCCTTTGTAGCCGGAGTTCCCACACTCATCACAACCGGCACCCGTGAAGAATTCCTTCCCGCCAATGTCTGATCGAGTCAGGTTCAACTGCTTGAGAATTTCATCGGTTGGCTCGTATGGCACACGACAATCCAGACAGATCTTCCGTAGCAGCCTTTGAGCAAGAACACCTTCCATCGTCGCAGCCAATAGGAACGGCTCGGATCCCATGTCCGTCAGACGGGTAACCGCACCGGCTGCATCGTTGGTGTGAAGGGTCGAGAGCACCAAGTGTCCGGTAAGGGATGCCTGCACAGCAATCTGCACAGTCTCACCGTCACGCATCTCACCAACCATGATACGGTCTGGATCCTGTCGAAGAAAGGCACGCAATACGCGGGCGAAGTTCACGCCGATGGCGTCGTTGACCTGAACCTGAATAATGCCGTCGACATCGTATTCGACCGGGTCTTCAACCGTGAGCAGCTTGTCTTCAATGGTGTTAATTTTGCGAAGACAGGCATACATCGTGGTCGTCTTCCCTGCACCAGTGGGGCCAGTAACGATGAAAATTCCGTTCGGACGCTGAATCACGTCATCGACGAACTGCTTGACCTTGGGCGGCAATCCAAGCACCTCAAGATCCAGGTTGACCGATGACTGGTCAAGAACGCGGAGCACGACCGACTCACCATGGATGGTGGGCAGGGTGGAAACGCGCATGTC
>JAQCER010000677.1 GCA_027618625.1 Verrucomicrobiota bacterium | reverse complement strand
GATTTTCGCCGCATCGGCCGACCTGGCCGACGCATTTACGAGGCACCCTCGTCAGGCTCAATCGCCGGACTTCAGCCGGATCGCTCGATTTTTCGGGGCAAATCCTACGCCCCCATCTCCCTGGTCCAGTTCGGGCGCGGCTGCCGCTACAATTGCGATTTCTGCTCCATCCGCGCCTTTTATGGCAGCCGCCTGCGCCAGCGCAATGTCGACGACGTCATCGCCGACATCCTTGCTGCCGGCCGTTCGCACGTGTTCCTTGTGGATGATAACATTTTTGTCGATTCAGAACAAGCCAGGGAACTGTTCCGCGCCCTCATACCCCTCAAAATCAGCTGGTCCTGCCAGGTGTCCATCGACATCGCCCGAGATCCGGAGTTGATGGAACTCCTTCGTCAGAGCGGCTGCGCCACCGCCGTTGTCGGCTTCGAATCGCTTCATTCCGACAACCTCCGCCAAATGAAAAAGGCATGGAATCTTAAGTCTGGCTATGGCGATTCCATCCGCACCCTGCAGGATGCTGGGATCATGATCTATGGCACGTTTGTATTCGGCTACGATGGCGATACGGCAGCCTCCTTCGAGACCACGGTCGAGTTTGCCATTGAGCACAAATTTTATCTCGCAAATTTCAATCCACTCACTCCGACGCCTGGTGCTCCGCTCATGGCCCGCCTGCAAAAGGAGAACCGTCTGCTCCATGAGCGCTGGTGGCTCGATCCGCAGTTCCGCTATGGCGACGCCACCTTCACGCCACTCGGCATGAGCCCGGAGGATCTCACCCGCGGGTGCTATCAGGCACGCACCCGATTCAATACTCTGTCCTCGATCATCTCCCGGTTCTGGCATCCGCGCACCCACCTGCGCTCCCCGAAACGCATTGGCATCTATCTCGCCTCGAACTTCATCACCCGCCGGGAAATCCACCACAAACAAGGACGCCCCCTTGGCGATCCGGACCCCGGCCAGGACCTGCCCCTCACCGCAGCCGCAGCTTTCAAGAACCTCTCCCCATGAAAATCACCTTCATCAAACCCAACATCGGACGCATGGAGCACAGCCTCTATGTCGACGAGGGACGCATGGAACCCCTCCAACTCGGCGTCCTCGCCGGACTCACTCCTTCCGATGTGGAATGCGCCCTCTACGACGACCGCATGGAGGACATCCCCTTCGATGAACCGACCGACCTGGCCGCCATCACCGTGGAGATTTACACCGCAAGGCGCTCCTACGAGATTGCCGCCGAATACCGGAGCCGCGGCGTGCCAGTGATCCTCGGTGGCTTTCACCCGACCTTGGTTCCCGAGGAATGCTCCCTTCACGCGGACTCCATCTTTATCGGCGATGCCGAAACCGGCTGGGCCGAAGTCGTGGCCGATCTGCGCCGCGGTCCCTCGCATCTCAAGGCACGCTACCAAGCCCCCCCTGGCGTGGGTCAGGCCGGCGGCGTCCTGCCCCGGCGTGACCTGTTCAAGGGCAAGGGTTACCTGCCCATCACCCTCATGCAATTTAGTCGGGGCTGCCGTTTCCCCTGCGATTTCTGCGCCATCAGCCGGTTCTTTGACCGCCGCCACTTCGTCCGGCCCAACCGGGAGGTTTTGGAAGAGATCGCACGGCAGGATCGCAAGCTCATCTTTTTCGTCGATGACAACTTCCTCTCCAACCACGAGGCCGCCAAATCCTTTCTTCGCGAACTCATCCCCCTGCGCATTCGCTGGGTCTCCCAAGCCTCCATTGACATGACCCACGACCTGGAACTCATGGAACTGCTCGAAGAGAGCGGCTGCCTTGGAAACGTCATCGGCTTCGAGTCCCTCAGCCCGGGCAATCTCAAACTGATGAAAAAGGCACCCAACCTCGTGAAGCAAGACCTCAGCGCCTGGGACTACTACCAGCGGCAGGTGGACGTGCTCCGGGAATACCACCAGCAGACGTGGGCCGCCTTCACTCTCGGCCATGATCATGATACTCTGGAATCGATCCGCGAACTCTATCAATTCGCCGAATCCAACAAGTTCTGCTTCGCCGCCTTCAACATCCTCATGCCTTACCCCAACACTCCATACTACGCCCGCCTTGAAGCAGAAGGGCGCCTCCTCTGGGATGGACAATGGTGGCTACATCCGGAATACCGCTTCAACCACGCCGCATTCGTTCCCAAGAACATGTCCCCTGACGAACTAACCGAAGCCTGTTGGGAATGCCGCTACCGCTGGAACCGGCCCAGCACCATCTTCAAACGCATGTGGGATTTCAGAACTCACCTCAGCTCATTCTACCGCCTCGGCGTTTACCTGGGTTACAATCCCATTTATGGCAAGGAAGCCTACAAGAAACAGGGCATGCGCTTCGGCCTGAGTCGCGATGGCATCAAACCCCACCCTTCTTACCAAGGCAGCGGTGCATCGACCAGCGCCGCCCGCACATCGCTGATAGCCAGCTCTTGCCTCTCCCGCAATGTAAAATAGGAAACATTTTTATAACCAGCCGCTTCGAGCTGATCGAGTGCCAAATCGAAATCCCATCCCACGCGCTCCGGCGTATGCGAGTCTGAGCCGAGCACGACAGGGATCCCACGCTCGGCCATCATCGCCAGCATGCGCGGACCGGGGTTGGTTTCGGGGTAACGTTTCCGTCGCCCAGAGGTATTCAATTCCATGGCCACTCCGGTTTCAGCCACGCGGTCCAGCACCACGGCGACCGTCTCTTCTAGTGCATCGAAGTCCCAGGCGTCCGGATCATCGTTTTTAACAATGTCTGGGTGCGACAGGGTGTCGTAAAGACCGGTCTCAGCGGAGACGGCAATGTGT
Source organism: Verrucomicrobiota bacterium (assembly GCA_027618625.1). Taxonomy (GTDB): domain Bacteria; phylum Verrucomicrobiota; class Verrucomicrobiia; order Verrucomicrobiales; family DEV007; genus JAGROY01. The sequence goes on along the minus strand of JAQCER010000677.1, from coordinate 474 downwards.
TCAAAATACTGCTTCTGAAAACCGAGCAAGTCGCCCTTCCAGAACCGCTCAATATACTCGGGTGAAAAGTAATGCACCGATCCCAGACAATGGTGGAACTCGTAACTGGAATGCAGTTTTTTGATCCAATTTTCCGTGCCTGGAAAATACTCGCTCTCCATTCCCAGCCGGATTTCCAATCGTCCGGCATAGGCATCGCGAGCCCGATAGACCATGGCGACGTAGGCATCCATCTCGTTCATGTCCACGCGCACTCTCGGCCAGAAGTCATCTGGCATCGGACAGTGGCAGGTGAAAATGATCCCCTTGAACCCCCTCTTAACCGCCCACTCCGCGTATTCTTCAGGCTCGCCTCGCGCGTGCTTGCACAGGGGCGTGTGCATGTGGGAATCGAAGTAAATCGGAGCTACTGCGGGGACGGGCGTATTCTGTTCCATTCGAAAAAAATTCAGGAGCGGCTGGTTCCAGTCGTTA
>JAQCER010000676.1 GCA_027618625.1 Verrucomicrobiota bacterium | reverse complement strand
GAGATCGCATTCGCGAAACTTCCCGGAGCAGGATTGAACACGCTCCAGGTGCAGAATCCCGACAGTTACCTGAGCAATGAATTCATCTTCTTCGTTGAGACGGAGGAGGAAGCCATTCGCCGCTACGAGCGCGAGCCCGGCTACTGGCTCACGGCCCTTCTCAATTCCGCCATCGTCAATGACAACCTCGGGGAAGCCCGTCTCGCGCTTCGCGCCGGCGCCGAGCTGAATGCCCCGCACGAACATTTCGAATTCGAACGCCCGCCCATTGTTCTGGCCGCCATGTATGGTCGTGGGGATCTGGTCGGAGAGCTTCTCCGCCACGGAGCCAACCCGAACATTCAAGACAAAGACGGCATCAGCGCGCTCCACGAAGCCGCGCGACTGGGCCGGCTGGAAATATGCCGGAAGCTACTCGATGCCGGTGCCCGCGTGGACGTGACCAACAAACACAAGGAACGCCCGTCCGATCTCACCCGCCGCTTCATCCGCGAAGGCGACTTCGAACAGCACTTCGCTCCTTACAACGTGAACGTGACTCTCGATCACGAGCGCTACTTGCGCGAGCAGGAGGACGTGGAGAAACTGCTCACCGCCACCACGAAGTGAAAACGAATATGAAAGTTTGCCACGAAACCTCCGCAACCAGAGCAAAGAATTTGATCGCCCGAGTTTTTATCGTCGGTTTCGTCCTGCTTCACAGCAACCCGGTTGCTTGGGCGGCAGATTTTGTCAGGACTGCGGAGCCGGAGAAGCTGGAGTTCTTCGAAAACAAGGTTCGGCCACTGCTGGTGGAGCATTGCTACAGCTGCCACTCGGCGGAGGCAGAGGCTAAGGGAAAGCTCAAAGCAGGGCTTCGCATGGATTCGCTGGAGGGCCTGAAAAATGGTGGTGATTCCGGCCCGGCCGTCACGCCGGGTGATCCCGCGAAGAGCCTGATCGTGGAGGCAGTGAATTACCGGAACGAGGACATGGCCATGCCGCCGAAGGCGAAGCTGAACGACGCACAGATTCAAATCCTCACGGAATGGGTCCAAATGGGCGCGCCGTGGCCGGGCGGCGCTGCCGCAGTGGCTGGGTCCCACGGCGACGAACCCTACGACTGGGAGAAGTTCCGCACCGGCCATTGGTCGTTCCGGCCCATCGTGAAATCCGCGCCGCCGGAGGTTAAGGAAGCCGCATGGGTGAAGTCAGATTTCGATCGTTTCGTCCTCGCAAGGCTGGAAGCTGCGGGGCTGAAGCCCAACATTCAGGCCGAGCGAAACCTGCTCATCCGCCGGGCTTTTCTGGATCTTACCGGTCTGCCGCCCTCTCCGGAGCAAGTCGCCGCTTTTCTTGCAGATGAATCGCCCGCGGCCTTTGCGAACGTCGTGGATTCGCTCCTTGCATCTGTTCACTACGGTGAACGCTGGGCGCGCCACTGGCTCGATGTGGCCCGCTACTGTGACGGCCACGGCGGCAATGGCGATAGCGAGCCTCTGCCGAATGCCTGGCGTTACCGGGACTGGGTCGTGGCAGCGTTGAACGCTGACATGCCTTACGACCAGTTTGTCGTGCGTCAGATCGCCGGTGATGAGTTGAGGGATAATCCTGATCACGTTGCGACGGGATTCTTTTTCGTCGGCCCGACTTATGCAGACGACGGCGGCGATCCGGAAGCCAAGGCTCTTTATGAAGCGGAGACGTTGTCCGACCGAGTGGATACTTTTTCCCGCGCGTTTCTGGGACTCACCGCCGCCTGTGCCCGGTGCCACGATCACAAGTTCGATCCCATCACGACCAAGGACTACTACGCGATCGCCGGCATCTTTAGGAACACCGGTTATGGAGAGTATCCAATATCTCCCAAGGCCGAGGTGGACGCGTACCATGCGGCGCAGGCAGCCATCCATCAGCAGGACAAAAGTGTCAATGAGTTCGTCAAGGCTGCTGCCGAACGGTTGAAAAAAACGCCCGACGACGTGGAAGCGACGCTGGAGGAGGAGCCTAAGCGCGAACTGGTGGCCATGCGCGTGCGACTTGAAGAGTTGAGGAAATCCGCGCCGCCACGTTATGAATTCGCTCATCGTCTCTACGAAAAGGGAAGCGCTGACATGCCGGTGGCGCTGCGCGGCGACCTTCGCAAACCCGGCGAGATCGTGCCGCGGCGGTTCCTGGAGATCATCGCCGGGCAAGAGTCTCCACGTTTCACGAAAGGCAGCGGCCGAATGGAACTCGCCCGCTCCGTTGTCGCCGCGAACAATCCGCTTACGGCGCGCGTCATCGTGAATCGCGTGTGGGGATGGCATTTTGGCGAGCCGCTGGCGCGGACGCCGAGTAACTTTGGCACGCTGGGCGAAAAGCCCACACATCCAGAATTGCTCGACTGGCTCGCCGCCGACTTCATGGAGCACGGTTGGTCACTCAAACGCCTCCACCGGCAGATTCTGCTCTCGGCCACATGGCAAATGAGTAGCAAGTTCGACAAAGAGAAATTCACCAAGGACGGCGATAACCGACTGCTCTGGCGCATGAATCCACGCAAGCTCGAGGCCGAGGCGTGGCGCGACAGTCTGCTGGCCGTCACCGGCGAACTGGAGCGCACCACGGGCGGCCCCTCGTCCGACGCCATCTGGAACAGCAAACGCCGCACGCTTTACATCAAGATCAGTCGGTCGGGTGACGTCTTTGAATCCGATGACTTCCTCCGGCTGTTCGATCTGCCTTCGCCCGCTGCCACCAGCGAGAAGCGGGTTACCACAAACGTGCCGCAGCAGTATCTCTTCATGATGAACAGCGCGTTCATGAAGGCGCGCGCCGAAGCCCTCGGTAACTGGATGCGCGAACTGCCTGGAGAGCTTCCGCAGAAACTCCAAGCTGCCTATCAGCGCCTCTATTCCCGCACTCCCGAACCCTCCGAGATTGACCTTGGTGCCCAGTGGCTCGGCACGAACCCCGAACCCCAGCGCTGGCACCACTACGCTCAAGTCTTACTCAGCGCCCACGAACTTATCCAGATTCAGTAAATCGATGAAATTTCTCCAACACGAACTCGCCTACCGCCTTGCCACGCAGCGCCCGCTCTCTCGTCGTGAGGCTCTTTTCAAAATGGGTGCCGGCATCGGAACCATTGGGCTCGCTTCCATGTTCGGCAGCAATGCCCTCGCGGCGGAACAGGTGTCGCCCCTCGCGCCGAAGCTGCCGCATTTCGCACCCAAGGCGAAGCGGCTTATTCAGCTCTTCATGCCCGGCGGGCCATCGCAGGTGGATACGTTCGACCACAAACCCATGCTGAAGACACACGCCGGC
>JAQCER010000675.1 GCA_027618625.1 Verrucomicrobiota bacterium | reverse complement strand
ATCGCCGCCGACGGTGGCAGGGAGGAAATTGAGCTCAGCATCGATCCAACTTTGACCCGCGAGTTCTTCGGACTGGAGCCGCTGTTTCAATGGACACTGACAACGACGGGCTCTCTGATCGCGAGGAGGCGATTCTGGGCACCAATGCGGCGGACGACAACACGGATGGCGACAGCTTTGGTGATGGCCAGGAGGTGTTCTCCACGTTCACGGATCCGCTGGTCTTTGATCCTCTCGGCGGCACTATTCGCGGCACTGTGCGTCGGGTCGATGAACTCACCGCTGACCCAGCGACTGGCGCCCTGGCGGAGGGGCGCACGATCTTTCTCGATCTGAATTTCAACACGGTTCTGGACGATGACGAGCCCCGTGTGGTCACTGCCGCTGACGGCAAGTTCGAGTTTTCCAGCCTGCGGCCTGGCATCTACGAGGTGCGGCAAGTGCTCCTGCAGGGGGATACCCAGACGCAACCGGCTGAAGTAACGCCAGAACTTCCGAATCGACTCGCCGATGAGATTGTTAACTACACCCATGCCGAAGGCGGCGCTCTCACCCAGTCCTACGGCTATCAACCCCGCGATGTCTGGCCCGGTGCCGAGCAGTTTGTGATTCTCGGCAATCGTATTGAGCCCACGGTGCCCGATGTCTTGCTATTGCCATTCGGCAGGCGCACGGATTTCCCGCCGATTGGTTCCTACGCACCCGCGCACCACCTTTCCCTCCCCGATGGTGCTTCTGTAACCGTGAGGTTCGACGAAACAATCATCGACGGCACTGGCGCGGATTTCACTTTGAACATGCCAGTACAGGGGGCCACCTCCGCGAGCAACGGAGAGCCCTTCGACATCGCATTGGGCCCGAACGAGGCATCGCTGACCACCATCGACAACCGGACCCTGCTGGGTTCATCCGCCGAGCAGTTCAATGAGATCGACTTGGCGGATTACCCTGACATTCCCTTTGTCCGCGTCATCAAGGTCATCTCACGCACACCCGGTGGAGCTGGCCAGGGAGGCACGGACCGGGGCTACGGGCTCGGTGGTTTCCAGGCGATCAACTTCCTGCCGCTCGCCACTTCGGCTCGGCGGGTCGAGATCCTCAACACGGAGACAGTCGATGGGCAGGACTTTGCCAGCTACTTTCAGGATCTGCCGCCAGCCGCGCTGCTGAGTCTTACCGGGCAAGTCGCGATGGCAGGCACGGCCTATCCCCTGCGCCTTGTCGGCACGGATGATCTCGGGGTGGCCTCGCTTGCAATGACCGCCAACGGCCAGACTCTCGTGCTTGATGAAGAGGGAAGGGCAACGTTCACGCCTCCTTTCCCAGGGGAACTCCTGGTGACCGGCACCGTCACCGACACCGGTGGCCAGAGTGTCACCGAGCAGTGGACGATCTTTGTCGCCGACGAAAATGGTAACCTGCCCTTTGATCCCGAAGTGCTCGCGGAACAACAGGGCGTGGGCACCACGCGGGTGCAAATCTTCACACCGACCGGTGGCGATGTGCCGACGTCTGATATCGAAGTCGTTGCGAGCGTCATCGCCGAAGCCGGACAAACGCCAGACTGGAGCCTCTCTTACGCTCCATTCGAAGCGATCGATCCCACCAACTTATCAACGCCGGATCCTGACTATGTTCCGATCGGCAGTGGCTCGGGTAATGTTTATTCCAACACGCTCGGCACCTTTCCCACAAGTTCGCTTGCTGCGGGCATCTACCTGCTCCGCGTGGTCGCACAACCACAGGGCGGAGGCGATGCCGTGTTCGTTGGCCAAGTCGTGGGCGTCGGCATCGATCCGGCTGCATTGCGCCCGTCCATCACGTTCAGCTCGCCGCAGGATGGGGACATCGCCGATCTCGTGCAGGAAATCGGTGGCTCGATCGAGTCTGGCCGGCCGATCACTTCGTGGACGGTCGAGTACGCCGCCCGCGAAGCCGTCGATCCGGCCAACATCGGCGGCGACGACAGTGCCTGGAAGGCAATCGCCTTCGGCACGGGAACTGTGGCAGACGGCATCCTGGCAAATTGGGATACGTCGATGCTGGCCAACGGCTCCTACTACGTGCGCGTGACCGCCTTCAACGACCTCCGCCTGGGTCGCGTGGAAGCCTTGCCTCTCGAAGTCAGCAGTCAGGCCAAACTCGGTCGCAATCGCCGGGAGTTCACCGACCTCTCGCTCGAACTTGCCGGCTTCCCGCTTGAGATCAAACGCGTCTACGATTCGTTCGAAAAGGACAGCAGTGGCGACTTCGGCTTTGGCTGGTCGATGGCATTGGCCGACCCGCGCATTGTCGAAACCGTGCCAGACACGAGTGCCGTTCTTTTTGGAGCAACTGCTTACCGTCAGGGCACGCGGATCTATCTGGATGCGCCCAACGGTCAGCGGCTCGCGTTCACTTTTCAGGCCGAAGTCGCTGCGGCCAGGTTCATTGGGACTCTCTACCGGGCAACCTTTGTCCCTGACCCGGGCAATCCGTTCACGCTCGAAGTGCCCGAGGGCGATGACGGATTCCTCAGTCTCCGCTCTGATGGCGAGGTGCGGCTCACCTTTATCGGCTTCCCATGGAATCCGGATCGCTTCATTTTGACCTCCATGGCTGGGGATCGCTACACCTACGACCAGCGCGAGGGGTTGCTGGCAGTGGAAGATACCAATGGCAATAGGCTCGACTTCACGAATGCCGGCATCACTCACTCGAGCGGCCCTTCACTCAGCTTTGTTCGCGATGACCAGGGGCGCATCGCCACGATCACCGGGCCGGGCGGCGAGACGTGGCGCTATTCCTATTCACCCGAAGGCGACCTCGTCAAAATTACCGACCAGGGTGGAGCCGAAACCACCCTTGGCTACGATGCCGTCACTCCGCACTTCCTTTGCAGTGTCACCGATCCCTTTGGCCGCACAGGCATCCAATTCGAATACGATGAAGACGGGCGCCTGGCGGCAATCATCGATGAGGATGGCAATCGGCAGACGCAGGTTTGGGATCCTGACGCGCGTACCGGCACGGTGACGGATCGCAGGGGGAATGTCTCTCAACTTCTCTATGATGACCGTGGCAATCTTCTCCGCGTGACGGATCCGCTCGGCAACACCACGGAATACAAATACGGGGATCCGCGGCACCCTGACATTGAGACAGAAATCATTACCCCCAACACCCGCATCCGCTATGTTCTCAACGAAATGGGCCTTCCGATCGAAACGCGCTACGGCGATCATTTCGGCGCGGACTTCCGCACGATCTACAATGACAATGGGCAGATCACAGAAACCACCGAGATCGG
>JAQCER010000674.1 GCA_027618625.1 Verrucomicrobiota bacterium | reverse complement strand
CCTGGCCCCAACGATCTACGGGAGAGCTGATCGCATCTCAAACCGGCTCGCAGAGGAAAACGGAGACACCAGCAACTCAAAACCGGACGTTGAACGGGCCTGCTCACTTCAAATGCAAAAGAAGGATCTTGCGGAGTTCGGCGATGCCGGAAGGCACCTTATTGATAGAGCCGTGGTTCTCTCCAGTTATGATTTCTTCGCTAGCTGAACGATCAAAATGGGCGCTTGCATAGGGAACGACTCCATCCGAGCTCTCCGTCAATGCCGTGTCGTTTTCTTTTTTCGCGATGATCGAATGCAACGGGACATCGTAGGTATTCGGCAGCTCCCAAGGGATCTTGAGGGCAAGACTGCCCGGGCGCAGATTGGCGACACTGTTCGGCCTGTGGTTGATCAGCTCTTTCGCCAGATCGGTCATTCCGTCGACGTAATGGAGCCGATCCCCGAAGACCGACTCGAGAGGGAGGTGAATGATCCACGCCCCAATCGCTCCGAGAGTTCCGGCGGCCATCTTGCTTCCATTGTGTGGCGTAGCGACGAAAATGACTCTTTTGACATCAGGATTGGGTTTGAAGTAGATCATTCTCCGAAATTTCGTCTTCTGGGCTTCGGAGAGATCCAATTCGTCGAGAGGACGATCGAACAGTTTGTCGTGAATGATCTCCTTGCTGTCACGAATTTGGTAATTGCTCAAAATCCCCCCCATGCTGTGGCCGACCAGAACCATTTTTCGCATCGCTGGATTCGATCGGTCAGGATCGAAGTGCTTTTGAAATGCACTCAGGTGGTCTCGGAGAGCAGCAGCATTGTGACCGATGGGAAATCCTGTCGGATAGGCGAACACCAGCAATTGATAGCGGTTGCGGAGAGTCGGATCCGCCCGCAGACGATTCAGAGCCTCTATCCACGTCTTCGGGCTCGATTTCAGCCCGTGAACCAACACGATCGGTATCTCGTCCTGTCGAAACGGCTCTAGTTGGTAGAGCCCGGTCATCGATTCGGCCTTTGATGGATTCAACAAGCGTTTGAGCCCGATATTGCCCCGTTCCGCAAAGTTGTAGAGGGACGCCAGCGGTGCGGTAAGATCTGCCGCCAGCGGGACTTTTGTCCCGCCCAGAGTCGCTTCATCGCGGAGCAGCGTATCGTGGAGCGTCAGGGTCACCTCACCCGATTTCCGACTCCCGGCGAAATCGAGTGTCGCCGTCATCGGCAACGACATACCAATTCTAGGACTCAGTAGTGGCTCCTGCTCCCGTCTTTCCTTGCTGCCGCGGCGGTGGCCGACGAGGGCTCCACCTACTCCCGATGAGCGGATTCGAGTGAGGTTTTTCATACCCTTAAATTGCAAATTATCTGCCGGGACCAGGCTGTCGACGAAAGATGGGGTGACGAGCCCGGGCTTATCTCTCTGCACCCGCACCGTGTGGTCGACAATGGGGCCATCGATCGAGACTACCTCTTGAGCCAGGGAGCCCGCGTCGAAGAGAAGGCGGGCGACCCTGCTCGACGAATGGTTGTAGACGATACGCATCGGGGTTTCTTCCGCCTGACGGGCGGTGGCAACAGCGCTGTCGACCGAAAGTCTCGCCGCCTCGAGATAGAAGCCGAGAGCCTGATCAGGATTCTTGCCCCTGAGCCGGTCGCCTGCTTTCGAGCAGACTTCCGCCAGGGAAGCGCGAGAGCCGTCCGATGGTAGCTCGCTCAACCGCTTGGCCAACGTCTGCACGGCCTCGGCCGGAGAACGTCGGTAGAGTTCATAGACACCTTCATTTTCCAAGTAGGCTCGAAGTTCGCCGGAAAGTTGGTCGTTCGAGACAAGGGCCATCGCAAGGCCCGATTCGGTAATCGGTCTCGTGAGTTCCCTGACGCCTGGCGTAGCGCAGGACGATAGCCCGAGCACCAGGCTGACCATCCAACCCAGGAAATGGAATCGTGAGGGCACGTGTCGAATGACGCATCCACTCGCAACCGCCTTGTCGCCGGCAAAAGCTCCCACGCAGGGCAGTTCGGTATCTCCCTCAATCATAGTGAGTCAATGCCACAACGACCGGGTCTTTACAACGCGGAATGCCATAGCCGCACGACTCCATCACGTTTTCGGCACCCCTCGGCGTTTGCGCCGCCGCAGTTTTTTGGAAGATCTGCATAAATCCTTGCCGCTGATACGTCTTGTCATCGAACCGGCCCTTTCTAGCGCCGGAAACCCACTACGACATACGACAATGAACCGACGAAACTTTCTGAACGCAACTGCCAAAACAACCGTTGCGATCTCCGCCGCCTCAGTTCTTCCCACGACAGCGCGCTCGCAGGCACGCGTGATCGGCGCCAACGATCGGATACGCGTCGGCTTGATCAAAGCCAACAGTGCGGAGAAGGACACGTTCCTGATCTCCGATCTCAAACTCGAGCTGCGCACGGTCAACCGCCGCGAGAAAACCGAAGGCACCCGCCTACCGGTGGGCAAGCCCGTGTTGGATGTCGCCCGCTACAATTTGAAGCTCAAAGTTCGCGAGCACAAAAACTACGGCATCCTCATCCGCCCAAAAGGGGACGCAAGGTGCCATCATCATCCGGATGGAAGTCGACGATCGGTAGACGGGCCTTCGGTGTTCCAACTTATTAACAACTCGTTGGGTCCGTGGCAGGGGTGATATGGGAACAAGAAAAACGGAGGACGTTCAGCCTGCTGAAATCGCGTCCGCCACCCGCTTGAGGCGGTCGAAGGCCCCGCTGCCGACTTCGCGCAGAACGGGGACCGAATCGCGTCGGAGAGGCTGGTCTTGCCGGCGATCAATGAGAAGGTGTCGTTGATGGGTTGCCTGAAGAACAGGCTTGAGGTGTCGTAGCGTTTGCCGGGTGTCGTGCCGGGGAGCTGGAGCGCGGAGTTGAGCGGCAGGATCGCGCCGCCGAACCCGTTCGCCGCCTCGCCGAAATTGTACTCGGGATGAACCGTGAGGCTGAGCCCCGCCCACAAACCGAACTCGGCTAGATCTGCGCGCAGCAAGCCGTCGAGCTTGCCTCCGAAGAAGGCGGCCGAATCGTGCCCGGAGGCCGCCGCCTGCCCGAATAGGGTCATCGCCGCCTCGAAGCGAATGCCGTGTCCGGCGAGCGTCTCGCCGAAGCCGAACCAGTTTCTGGTGACGCCCTCGCGATCGAGCCTCGACTGGATGCTCTCCCGGCGGCGCTCGATCGCGGTGTCGACTCGCGAGCTCTCCTGTGCCGGGGACGGCGGAGCTGGCGCGCAAAACACTAGCGCCCAGATCGCCGCGCGCCGGCCAATTCCCAGACGGCG
>JAQCER010000673.1 GCA_027618625.1 Verrucomicrobiota bacterium | reverse complement strand
AAAACGCTTGCCTCTAAAATCGTAAGCATCAATGGCACCGAACCCCGTCGCCTGATTTTCCGCATCGATGGAAGGAACGCCACCCTACTCCGACTCCAACTGGATGCCGACAGCTTTGACGCCCTGAGCACGGACAATACCGCCTACCTGCGTCTGCTGCAGAACCGGCCGCTCAATGTTTATGCGCCGGTTTCGATGTACGCCGTCCGCCACGCACTGCGCACATTGCCCGACGCCGTCGTCTTCCCAAGTGACAATGCAGACATTGAGGAACCGACCAGCTTTGATCTCGCCATCTCGAATCGTGATGAGGACGTAGCAATCCCCGCCACCGTCCGCTGCATCTTTGGTTCCATACCCGAGGATCTGAAATCCGTGATTCAGCTTGAGGACGAGCCAGGAGAGATTATCAATTGGAAGCGCGACTCGGCACTGTTCGAACACGTCAACCTCAGGGACATCATCCTCATGGATCGGGCTGTAGCCAGCGCAGGCACCGACGACGTCGCAATCGGAGAGCTGGGCTACCGCATCCTCATAGAGGGCGCTGCCGGTCCGCTGATGGTTGAAAAGGACGAACCAACAAGTCGCAGCATCCGCGCACTTTTTGATCCCGATCGCTCAACCCTGCCCTACCGGCTGGCGTTCCCGATTTTCATCACCAACCTCGTGAACGAAACATTGCTTACCACCGGACTCGCCGAAACCAAGGCGAACCCGACTGGCGTTCTTCCTGCCACGCGATTTGTCCCAGCCACGAAAGTTACCGTCATCGGTCCCGATGGAGAAGATCAGACGATCACCACAGACGAACGTGGCGATCTCATCGGCATCATCGCAAATAAGGCTGGCAGCTACCGCGTTCGTCCTGCCGGACAAGGCGAAATGGTGCTCGGCGCCAGTCTCTTGTCCGCAAGCGAGTCATCACTCAAATCCGTCGAGCAGATCGAGTTCAATGAAGTAGCCGTTGCCGCCAGCAAAGCCGAAGGCCAGAATACCGACAAGCCAGTGTGGCGCTACCTTGCCATCGCCGCACTCGCTCTGCTTGTCATCGAGTGGTGGTACTTTCAAAAGCGCCCCTACTCACTCGCAGCCCAGATACGTTCCAAGGCGATTGCCCGGTAAGTAGCCGGCAAGGACACACCGGCAATCACAAATCAATCTCTGGTAGAACGGGGATTGCTGCGTCGGATCATTGCCCGATGTTACTCGTCGTCCCCCTTTCCCTGTAGCGCTGCGATGACGTTGAAGTCTTCCAGGGTCGTGGTATCGCCACTTACGGCTCCACCCGCACAGATCTCTTTCAAGAGGCGGCGCATGATTTTGCCGGAACGGGTTTTGGGGAGTGCGGCGGCGAAGCGGATCTCGTCGGGCTTTGCAATCGCTCCTATCATCTCGCCGACGTGGGCACGCAGCTCTTTGTTCAAGGCATCAGTCGATTCAAATCCTTCCTTTAACGTCACAAAAGCAACCACTCCCTGCCCTTTGATCTCGTCGGGGCGACCTACTACGGCGGCTTCAGCGACGCTATGATGGGACACCAGGGCTCTCTCCACCTCCGCCGTTCCCAGACGGTGGCCAGAGACGTTGAGCACATCGTCAAGGCGCCCGACGATCCAGAAGTATCCAAGTTCGTCACGGCGTGCGCCGTCACCGGCAAGGTACATGTTGCCGTACTCCTTCCAGTAAGTGTCGATGTAGCGCTGTTCGTCACCGTAAATCGTCCGCAACATCGATGGCCACGGCTTGCGAATGACGAGCTTGCCTCCCTCGTTCGCGCGGACTTCTTCTCCCTGTTCATCGACGACCGCTGCATCGATTCCAAAGAATGGAAGGGTCGCCGTCCCAGGTTTTGTTGGCGTGGCACCTGGCAGTGGTGTGATCATGATGCCGCCGGTTTCGGTTTGCCACCAGGTGTCGACGATCGGGCATTTCCCGCTGCCGATTTTTTCGTGATACCACATCCAGGCTTCAGGATTGATCGGCTCGCCCACGGTTCCCAGCAATCGCAACGAACTCAGATCATATTTCTCGACATGTTCGTCGCCCCACTTGATGAACGCCCGAATGGCCGTGGGTGCGGTATAGAGAATGGTGACCTTGTATTCCTCGATGATCTGCCAGAAGCGATCGAGGCCAGGGTGATTGGGTGCTCCTTCATACATCAGCACCGTGGCACCATTAGCCAAGGGCCCATAAACGATGTAGCTATGCCCGGTGATCCAGCCAACGTCTGCGGCGCACCAGTAAATGTCGTCATCCCGCAAATCGAATACGTACTTCGAGGTCGCATATGCTCCGGTCAGGTAACCACCACTGGTATGGAGAATCCCTTTCGGCTTCCCGGTAGATCCACTGGTGTAGAGAATGAACAACGGGTGCTCGCTGTCGAACGCTTGCGGAGGGCAATTGGAATCGACTTTGGCCACTTCATCGTGCCACCAGACGTCGCGACCATCGACCATGGTGACATCGTTCGCAGTGCGCTTGAGCGTGATCACGCGCTGCACTTGCGTGTCCCCTTCCAGTGCTTTGTTCACACTTTCTTTCAGCGGGACAATTGAGCCGCGGCGCCATCCGCCATCTGCAGTGATCACTGCGACGGCACCGCTGTCGTGCAGGCGATCCTTGATACTCTCCGCACTGAAGCCGCCGAAGACAACCGAGTGCACGGCGCCAATTCTTGCACAACCCAGCATGGCGATCGCTGCTTCCGGCACCATGGGCATGTAAATGATGACGCGATCTCCAGCTTTGATTCCATTTGCCTTGAGCGCATTGGCAAATTTGCAGGTCTCCTCGTAGAGTTGCCGATAGGTCAACGTCCGCTTGTCACCCGGCTCCCCTTCCCACAGGATCGCCACCTTGTCCCCGCGCTTGGCCAGGTGCCGATCGACACAGTTCTCGCTGACATTGACCTCACCACCGACGAACCACTTGGCGAACGGACAATTCCACTCGAGAACCGTGTCCCACTTCTTCTGCCAGCTCAGCTCAGCTGCGATTCCAGCCCAGAATGCTTCGGGATCTGCAATCGACGAATCGTAAAGCTCGCGATAAGCCTCCATGCTCCCGATCGTCGCCTTGGCAGAGAACTCAGCGGGGGGATTAAAGATGCGATTTTCAACGAGATGGGATTCAATATTGTCACTCATGACTTGTGGCATAGCGCATTACTGGAGCAGGCTCAATACCTTTGCTTGGTCTTCATGCGCTAAATTTTGAAATGTTCTTCTCTCCTGCCGCCCTTTCGTTCTAAGATTTGCACTCAATGAAACAGCTCACGATCATTCGCCATGCAAAATCCAGCTGGGCGAGCGC
>JAQCER010000672.1 GCA_027618625.1 Verrucomicrobiota bacterium | reverse complement strand
CATCACTTCAGAGAGACTTCAAGTTGCCCTCCCTCAGTCCCCAATTCAGCCAAATCACTGAGTTCTGGTGATCGGCCACCGCCTCCCGGCTAAAGTAGCTCGAGCTTGAGCTCGATCCGGCTTTGCAGGCATTGAGGCTGTCATTGGATAGCCAATGGCACCAAAGGAAGAGTCGGATTCATCTCGCAGCGGTCGTCTTAGTTCAACCCCGCGTGCTTCGGTCAACGCGGGCCGCGCTTCTTACTTCGGAGTTCCCATTGGAAACCGACAGCGTCGAGGAGTTTCTTCCGCTGCGGCTCAAGCTGGCCCCGCCGTTTCGCGGAGCGCTGACGCCAGACCCAGCTGGTGAACGCCTTGTCGTCGCCGTAGGACTTGGGCACCTTGGTGTGGCTGTGCTCGGCCTTGAACTCGAGAAGCTTTTGGTAATGCGCCTTCCAGCGCCTGTCCTGCAGAGGACTCGCGCCAGGACGAGCCCCGCGCTTACGCTTCCCCCAGGTCACTCCCAGGGAGGTCAGCTTTCGTTCCAGATCCGGCGCGATCGTCCCGATCGCCTTTCGGTGCCGCATCTTGAAAAGCCACCTGGCGAGGGGAAGAAACTCCGGATCCGTCACGCTTGGGTCACAGTGGCCGTGCCGCTTTTTGTAAGAGCGGAGAAGCGAGATCCATTCTGCCGGGGGCCTCGGTTCGATCCGGCGAGTGCCCCGGCGCGCCGCCGCCACGGAGAGCTTCGCGACTGGGACATTGCCCACCGCCTGCGGCATGTTCCGGGAGCGCTTCGGCCTCTCGACGGCGGCTACTGCTACCCGGTGTGCTTTCCGCGCCGCAGTCCAGTTGCCGCTTCCAGTTGTCGCGGCGAGCTGCCTGCGCAAGTCGCGGTTGCCAGCGACCGCCTCCCCGAAAGTGCAGAACTGATAGTGCTCCGGATCGCAGGGAGCCTCCATCCAGCGGGGCGTCGCGTCCACCATGGCAGCGGCTTTCGCAATTACCTCGCGCCGGTCTTCCACAGGGAGGGATTTGAAGCGGTCGGCCCAATGCTTATAAAGATGGGGGCGGTCGGCCATACAGACCTTGGAAAACCGCGTCTGCAGAATCGAAATCGTCGGCGAGAGATGATGAATGATCCTCTGGTGGGAGAGGCGCAGCCGCCTGCCCTCCGGCGATTTCACAGGATGCCTGGCCAGCCCGCGTTTCAGGGTCTGCAACTGCTTCGGACTGGGCTCATAGAGGATCGCCGCCCGCTCCAGAAGTTCCTCATCACTTAGTCGGCGCGGTTTAGGCGTCCGCAGCAGCGCCTGGTAGCCCGTCGGCGTGACCGCGTAGGCAAGCATATCGATCTCCGCGTAGGCGAACACCCGGCGCATTAGCATCCGCAACTGCTCCATCTCGTCGGTGGTTAACTCGGGCAGGTTCCTGGCGATCCGGTTGGAACACAGGGCGACTGTCTCGACCCCGGGACGAATGAGTCTGTTAGGCCTGCCCATGATCAATAAAATGCCGTGCCGGCGCCGAACGGATTATCCTCGAAGGCGCCCAAAACGGATCAAATCCAAGACCCGGTTTCGGACGGATCGTTGCAGGATCTATCAAAGGCTGGCGAAGGAGGAGGGTCAACGGGCCTGACCCTAGCCCGATTCGCCCGACATGACAAGTGATTTTCCCAACCTGCCCCACCTGCCCATCCTGCCCCACATGTCCGTCCCAGTGGAGCACCTGAAGCTGCTTTTTTCACGGATCGACAACTGATCGTCTGGAAATTCCGGAAACTGCGTGCGGAGGCGTTTGACTTCTGGATTTACTCGCTCATCCGACCACTTTCCCCCTCGGGGATCTCGTATCCGTGCTTCCGGAAAATTTCCTGCCCACGATCGTGAGCAGCCAGATAGTGGGCAAAGTGAAGGGCGCGGGTCGGACTTCTAGCCGAACGCAATACACCGACACACGCCTGCTGTCGATGCTGATCAAATTCCGGCACGTGGACGAAAGCTACATTCGTGTATTGGCCCGCAAGCGCATCCCATATGATCCCGGCATCGGCCAGCCCAAGCTCTACAGTCTCAGCGACTTCGTTCACCGTCGGCTTGGTGACGATCACATTCCGCTCGATCTGATCTGCCAGTCCGGCTGTGGTGAGCACCTTTCGCGTGAACTTGCCAATTGCCGCCTCTGGATTCGCCAGCACAACCTTCACGCCTTCGGAAGCCAGAGCATCGAGGCCATCGATCTTGAGAGGATTCCCCCTGACCACAGCAATGCCTGCGGTGAGGTAGGCGACCGGAATCACCTCATCGACCAGGCCCTTGCTCGTTGTGGAATCGATGTAGCTCCGATCCGCCGGAAGAAAGAGATCGCCCCCTGCGACTTCCAATGTAGCTTCAAGAGCACCCGACGGGCCAAAGTTTAACTGCACCGACCGGCCAGTTTGCTTCTTGTATGCATCGACGATCTCGGTGACTGGCAGGCGCAGGCCCGCCGCACAGTGAAGGATCAAGGGGTCGCCCGATTCCGATCCGCGATCGCTTTCTGGCGATGCCAAGATTGCCCCCAGTCCGACTATAGCCGCGCCAATCAGGATCAGGATGAGTTTGCCTCTGGCCATAGTCACTGGGTGATGTAGTGAATCAACAAAGCGGCCTCACGTCATTCCTAATCCCGCTTTGCCTCAAAAGTGCCGGCACCGGCGCGGGCGCCACCGTCTTCGGAAACCGCCACGGTTCCCCGCAGTCCTTCTTCAGTGCTCAATGTGCCGTTGTAGTCGTAGATGAAATCGAACTCCTGTCCCTCGTAGCTGCGCCGCACACGCATGTTGAATTCACCCGCATCGTATCGGATGGACTCGACCTGATACTCGCCGCTGCGCGCGCTGATGAGTTTTGCACTCAAGACTCCGTCCTCGCGGTCAATCTCAAGCGTGTAATCCGCTGCATCACCATTCACGGTGAGCAGCAACTTCCACTCTCCGATCAAACTCAAAGTCGGCGGCGCGGCTTTACGCCTTTCCTCAAGCGTCTTGCTGGCACGCACGCTCGGGTCTTCATCGATCAAGTGGCGGTTGAACCACTCGACGAGCGCATCCGCCGCTTTGTCATCATCCTCACCTTGAAATCCATGGCCTGCTTCTGGAAAACCGAGAAACTGCGCAGGCACGGATCGGTCGCGCAGGGCATCGTGCATTTTTTTGCTGTGTGTGGAAGGCACGAGATCGTCCTTCAATCCCACCACGAACAAGGACGGCGCGTCATCCACGGTTACCTGTTGCAGCGGTGACACAGACTTAACCAGCTCTCCACCGAAGTGGGTGTGTAAAAAACGGTTCTAATTCAGATAGGGG
>JAQCER010000671.1 GCA_027618625.1 Verrucomicrobiota bacterium | reverse complement strand
ACATTCAATATGGCAGTCACACTTTCCGTCGGCCTGCAGAAGAAGGTCGGCCTTCCCGATTACGGTTCGCTTGGTGCGAGCTGTCACGTTGAGTTCGAGATTGACCGTTCGTTGCTGGACAACGACCTCGATGGCTTTCACCAAAAGGTCCGTGGGGCTTTCGCCGCTTGCCAGCAGGCCGTCAGTGATCAACTCACCCGGCAGCAGTCCGATCAACCCGCATCGAACGGCAACGGCCATAACGGCAATGGGCATGGCGGAAATGGAAATGGCTACTCCAACGGAAATGGCAATGGTCATCGGGGCAACTCACGTCCCGCGACCGCCAGCCAAGCCCGTGCCATTCGGGCCATCGCCGGACGGCAGCGGATCGACCTCCAGCAGATTCTAGGCAACCGCTTCAGCGTGGATCGCCCTGAAGCCCTCTCGATCTCTGACGCCAGCAGCTTGATCGACGAGCTGAAAGGCCCCGCCGAGAGCAACGGAGGGCGGCGATGACGACACTTCTCACATCGCCAACGCAGAAGACTCCCGCTCCCAAAGTCGAACGCGACTACATCAGCTTCTCGGCGATCTCAACCTACCAGCAGTGCCCGCTCAAGTATTACTTCAAGTACGTTGAGCAACTACCAGAAGAAGTCGTTTCCGCGAGCTTAGTGTTGGGTGGTGCGATTCATAGTGCCGCCGAGTTCCACTTCAACGAGCTGATGATCGGCAACCCCACACCAGATCACGACACATTGTTGTCGGTGTTTTGGGATGCTTGGCGGGACCGTGGAGAGGAAGCGGAGATTCAGTTCGGCAAGAACGACGACGTCAACTCGATCGGCAAGATGGCGGATCGCATCCTGCGGGAGTTTCGCCAGAGCGATCTGGCAAAGCCGCACGGACAGATTCTCGGCGTCGAGGAACAACTTCGAGGGGAACTTGTCCCCGGCGTGCCCGAGCTGCTCGCGCGGATTGACCTCATCGTCGAATCGGACGATGCCTTGACGGTCACCGATCTGAAGACCGCGAGGTCACGCTGGAGCCAAGACCAAGCAGAAGATTCAGGCGAGCAGCTATTGCTGTATAGCGAGCTGGTGCGGCGATTGGTCCCCGGTAAGGAGCTTCGCCTGGAGTTCGCGGTGATCACCAAGGCGGCAAAGCCCGTAGCCGAGAGGTTGACGGTCACCTTCGATCCGCGGCGGATCGCCCGCACAAAGCAGGTCGTCGAGCGGGTCTGGGGAGCCATCGAATCTGGAAGGTTCTATCCCGCTCCCAGTCCCATCGCGTGCGGCGGCTGCCCCTTCCGTGATCCCTGCCGCAAGTGGGCAGGTTAGTTGAACATTTTACTTTTGACATTGAGGAGGTAACGAACGAGTGACATTCCATTCCACTCCAGGAAAGCCCGGGCTTATCGCGATCATCGTTGGCGTGCTGGCCGTGTCGGCTCTCATCACGATGGTCACCAATAGCGTGATTCACTGGTTTCCCGTCGTACTCGGTCTCGTCGTCGGCATGATGGCGGTGCGTTCGATCAACGGCTAGACCATTTGGCCTCGGCCCGTCCTCGCCTGCTCTGTGTCGGGCGGGGACGGTGCCGGGTGCAGTCTTTGGCCTCATTCGCTTGAACACGTGCTTTCTTTTCTTTACCTATCGGCTGCCAGTTTCGATCGCTGGTGTTCGTCGGTAAGATGTAGTGTGCGTTGAAGTTTCGTTTCATTTGTTCACAACGGGAGGCGGGTACAGCGTGTTCCGAGCTTACTGGGAAACCGTGCTACAGAGTCCGTTGGACCAGATCATCCTTGTGATCGGCGTTCTCCTCTTGTGCGCGCACGGTTGGGGATTGTACTGGCGGTTTCACGGAACCTACCGCCTGTACGTGCAAGGTCTTGAAAGGTATCGCACCTTCCTGCTGTTGCTGACGGAAATACTTCCAGTCCTTGGGCTGCTGGGTACTGTGCTCAGCCTAATGAACACGTTTAGGACGTTCCAGATGGCGTCTGCTGGAGAGAGCGCCGACCTGTCAACGATGATTCAGGCGTTTGCCCCGGCGATGAGCACGACCATTTCGGGACTCCTAATGATTGCCCCCAATCTCGTCCTGAACTCGTTTCTTTGGCTCGCCGCTCCGACCTCGAAAGCACGGGACATGTCGCAATGAACTCGTCGGGAGTCATAGTCCGCTTTCTTTCTCTGCTCGATGTTGCGCTGATTTTGCTTGGCGTTCTCATGTTGGCGCTGATGCAAACATCCGTATCCAGCGAACAACAGACAAATGCTTCTGGATCAAAGGACGTGTATGCGATCAGCCAGGTGAACTTCATCTACCTTTATGCAGGATGGAAAGGCGAGCAGAAGGGCCACTGTTACTTGCTTGGACAGGACATGAAGATCGACCGCAAGTTATCAACTACCTCGAATGAGGAAATCCAAGCAATCATCGACGAAAGGCAAGACACGGACAAGTCAACGGACGTGGTTATGCTGCTGTTCGATTCTGATGGCTGGTTTGCAAGCTGGCCTGACAGCAAGATCAATGACCTAGAAGATGCTTGGGGGGTGAAGGTTGTCCCAATCTACAATGTCTCGATAGACCCATAAGGAGTCACCTATGAAGCCTATGATGCCCCTGCTCGCATCTGTCTACTTGTTTGGGATGAGCCTCGCCGATCTTCCATCGTTCGACTGGCAAGCTGCGCTGTTTGTTGGCGCAGTGGTCGCCGTCGTTGCTGCGGTTGTCATCGTTGCCGCCATCGCAACACCCCTCGTTGCCATCCAAGCTGGGGCTACGCTAATCGGAACGGCAATCGCCATAGGAACTATCGCCGTGGTGACTGGTGTTCTGGGCGGCACAGCAGCGGGCTTATATTGGGGCAGACAGGGTGACATCGAGCACGGCAAGCAGCTTGAAGAGATCGCATCCCAAAGCAATCAACTTCACATCACTTTCACTCCTTCCGCATCTGATCCTGAAAAAGCGGCTGATTTTGAGTGCAACATCATTATCTACAAAGAGATCGACCTAAACTCCCGTCCGCCCAAGGTGCGGGAGGAAACCTTGCATCTTACAGGTGAGAGTGCTGCTGAGTTCTATCAGTTGGTAGAACAGAAGTTGCAGCAGTGGTTTTCAGGTTCAGTGCTGGCTGACGCCGATAGCCTGCCACGGCGCGTATCGCTCTACATGACGCCAACCCCTGGCGAAGGTGTCTATGAAAGATTGAAAAGCCTAGTCGAAGCCGAAGCAACTCGCGAAGTGATCGTGCAGCGAGTGGACGGCCCCTGGAAACCCACTGAAAACGAAACAAGAGATAAGTAGGTGTTCTATGCTATCTCTTTATGCTGGC
>JAQCER010000670.1 GCA_027618625.1 Verrucomicrobiota bacterium | reverse complement strand
AACAACTGCTGCCGCTGATCGATGGTCGATCGTTGGAGCGAGCCGTGAGTTTCGCCGGTGGTGGAAACGGGCGGGCTGAGCATAGCCGTGACGATGCAGCGTTCCTGGTCGAATCGGTCCGTCGTGGAGGTGAGCTCGAATGTGCTGCGGCATTCCACAGTCTGTGGGCTACGGGGCAACGCGAGGCTGGTCTGAACGAGATCACCAACCGCAACCAGCACGGATCCGAGGCCTCGCCTTTGCTTGCTGAGATGATTTCCACGGCAATCAGGCGTGAGGCAAGCGCCAGTTCCGGCACCCTGCCGAATACAATCGAGAAGGTGCAGATTCTTGCTGAGAGTAGCTTCTTCTCCCAGTTCCGCACGACGGAAATCCTCGATCTTGCCTTGCAGGCGGAAGTGGGCTGTTCGATAGATGAAAGTGTGATCTATGAGGTCGGCGACAGTTGCAACGCGCTCTATGTGGTAATGTCAGGATCGGTTCGAGAGGGTTCACAAACGGTGACCCAAGGTGGGCTGATCGGCTGCGAATGCCTGGCGGGAGCGGAGCGCTACTCTGAAACTGCGATATCGTGTGGCGCCCGGATGATGGTCATTCCGCAGGCCGCGATCTGGCGGGCTTCATGCATTCATCCTAACATTGCGCTGGCTCTGCTGGCGCATCAAGTGGAGGCCGATCTGTATGTTGCGTAAATACGATCTCCGGCTGCAACCCTTGATTGGTATCGTGGTCGCCTCGGCGATGGTCGTCGCCACGACGTCCTGGAGCTATTTCCTCTACTCGCGCCTGTATGACACCATCGTTGCTGGATATGATGCAAAATTGTTCGCGATCAGCGGAGTGATCGGGAGCTTTCTTGACGGGGATGCCCACGCTTCGCTGGTAGAATCGCGGGATGAGACTGGCGATGCGTATGGGACATTGATCGCTCCGATGAAGCAGATTCTGCGAAAGGCAGAGCTGACCTATGTTTACACTCAGGTTTTGCTGGACGAGCCGGAATGCATGTACGTTCTGGACGCCACCGAAGGCGAGGATCACTCAGCGATCGGGGACATCGATGAGTTGCCTCCGGAAGACTATGCAGGTGCGCTCAAAGTGCTGAACGGAGGCATACACATCGGAGAGGTGCAGGAGACGGACAACTGGGGAATGATCAAGGTTTCCTACGCACCCATTGTTGACAGCCTCGGAAATATTCGCGCGATGGCGGGTGCCGATGTGAATTTGAGCGTCATCAAGATGAAGACCAGGATCGCCCTGCTCGCGGCGTTCGGCCTGGGAATTATCGTTCTAAGCATTGGCATTTACGCTTCGGTAGCTGTGGCGAAACGCCTGACTGGGCCGATCAAAGTACTCAAGGAGGGTGCGCTCAAATTGGCGTCTGGGCGATACGATCACCGGATCGAGGTGGCGAAACCTCAGGAACTGGCGTTGCTCGCTGGAGCTTTCAACCGACTGCGCGACGATCTCGTTGAGACCCTTGAGAATCAACGTCACGATCAACTTAAAACGAAAGAGTCAAGGGAACGTTCGACACGGATGGAGCTTCTCGCTCGGAAATGTCCTCAGGCGAATGTGGAAGGCAGACTTTCGCAAACAGCTGTCCTGAGGTTGCTCGAAGGTGCTGGTGATCGTGGAACAAGAGCGTGTTCGAGTTGGGTGGCCTGTGGCGATGAGTTGATCGTCTGGATGCTGCCGTCGGGCGCTGATCCACTACAGAGCCTTGAACGTCGATTCGCTGTTGGAGAAACCTTCCGGAGGATAATTTTGCATGGTGCGCAGGACTCAGACGAGCGCGGCACCAATGAAATGTCTGAGATTCTTGAAGGTGACGCGAAGTGCTTCCTGCGCTATCGGGCCGGAGAGGATGGCGTTTGGATTCACCCCTTTCAGGCCACGTCCCTGTGGTTTTGGGATGGTGCGAAGATCGATGCAGAGACCGTCTCGCATCCATGCACTGTAAGCTTGCCCGAGCATGGTGCCGTTCTATTCACCGATGCATTGGAGCCCTTGTCCGATGCGTTTCAGGATAGGCTGATAGCCGACTTGTCCTGCACGCAGTCGCAAAGGGAGGCTGTCCAGGCACTGGCTGTGCTGCTCCAGCAAGTATCGGTCGGCCAGGAAACGCTGTTCGGCACTCTCTTTCATCCAAGTGTTGACCCACAAATTTCATCAAGATGACCGTAATCGA
Organism: Verrucomicrobiota bacterium; assembly: GCA_027618625.1. Taxonomy (GTDB): domain Bacteria; phylum Verrucomicrobiota; class Verrucomicrobiia; order Verrucomicrobiales; family DEV007; genus JAGROY01. The sequence goes on along the minus strand of JAQCER010000670.1, from coordinate 1,135 downwards.
AAAGGCATTCGCGCTTCAATCAGTTCCCGCATTCGCAAGCCTGCGGGTTCAGGAACTGACCGCAATCGCGCGTGTGGCGGTGCATCGGCAGTTCCCTGCGGGTGTCACTGCGTATGCTGCCGACACTGTTCTTAAAGAACTTGTGGTAGTGGTGCGCGGCGAGTTGGAAGATAGACAGGGGCTCCCAGTGCCAGCGGTTCTGGGGGTTGCCTCGCTCTTGAAAGATCGTGGGGCGGGTACCGAGCTGTGTGCTGGAGTTGACGGTGCTGAGTGCCTCCTCATCAGTAAAGGTCATTTTTTTACCGTGATTCACCAATGTCCGGAAATCGTTCGCGCATTGATCGTGCAGGGCCGCAGTGATGAACGTGGCGGCCGGACGGAACGGAAACAACTCGCGGAGGACGCATTGTTCGGATGAGAATCTGGAGACAAAACATGGTGGCGATCGTGCCACTTTTTCTCTGTCTGGCGCTGGCGATCAGCGGACTGGTTTACCAAATTGTCAAGATAGAGCTGGTGCTTGGATTGCGGGAGGAATCCCAGGGGGCGGTGCTTTCGATCGCGGCGTTTTCGGGGGAGTTTTTCTCGGGCGAGCGAAGCATCGAAGCGATAGAGCAATCAGTTGACCGTGCGCTGAGCTATGGCTCCATCCTGCGGGCAACCGTGCAAGCCTCAGATCAATCTGGGGCACCGCTGATCGATCGTGGTGATCAGCAGCTGTCCGCTGATTTCTCCGAGGATGGAGATCTGGATTTGGCGAGCCCTTTCAAAACGAGCGACGGCCGGACGGTCATCAGCGCTACTGCGCCTATCATGGGAGCCGGTGATGTGGAGGTGGGCAGGGTTGGGGTCTACATGGATGCAAACCGCATGCCGCAGGGCCTCGCCGAGGTCACAAGAATTAGCATGATCGGAACCTTGCTTACGGTCATCATTGGAGTTTTCGCTTCGGGCCTTGTATCGCTGGCTCTGCGGAAAGAGATGGAACCGCTGGAATGCGCGGTCGCCGCGATCGCGAAGGGTTCGAACATCGCACCGGCGGAGAACACGGAAAATGCGCGAGGAATTCGAGAAATCATCGACTTGCGGAATACCGTTGCCACGATGGGAAGCGTTTTGGACTGGACGAGGCACA
>JAQCER010000669.1 GCA_027618625.1 Verrucomicrobiota bacterium | reverse complement strand
AAAATGGCGCGCAACGCAGCAAATGAAGTCTTTTGCAAGTCGCAGTAGATCGCTCATGAATAATCCAGGCTAGATACCGCAGTTATCAAACGGGAATGTTGACGGTACTTGAGAATCTGGCCCATGACGCGTTCGCTTCCTGACCAGAATCTGGATGGTGGAGGTAGATCTACGATTTATGTGCACACATTCCTCAACTCTCGCAATGCCTGTTGTCGCTACCTTTTCTTCACAACGAGTCAGAGTTGCCGCGAGGTTTCCCGCTGGTAAATCCATGAAGGCAGCTCATAGTCATAGTCCTGTATATGACCAAAGAAGATCCTTCGCCATCGGCCTCCTGGACACATCAGGAAGGGAGGCTCGTGCTGGTGCTTTCCGGGAGATGGCATCGCGGTGCCAGCCCCGTGATTGAGGAAGACGGCAGGCAGAAGAAGTGGCCGGACTGGTTTGAGACCAGCCGCCTCGGGGAGTTTGACTCTACACTTCCCGCTTACCTGCTGAGCCGGTTGCGGGAGATTGAGACCGGTGAAAAGAATCAGCTTGCAGCGGGACTTCCGGAAAATTTGCGAGCACTGATGGAGCTGGCTCTTGGCGTTCCTGAGCAGAGCGACGCCAAAGTTGTTGGGGAGGAAGCAACGGGGCTCCGCAGTCTGGGCAAAGCCGCGATCCGGGCCTGGGAAGCAGTGCAATCTCTGCTGGAGTTCACAGGGCAAACGGTTTTGTCGCTTGGCCGCTTTGTGACCGGTCGAGCGAGCTTTCGCAGTCGGGATTTCTGGCTCATTTTGCAGGAATGCGGGGTGCAGGCACTGCCGATCGTTGCGTTGATCAGCCTGCTGATCGGAATGATCCTCGCATTTGTCGGCAACATCCAGTTGGCGAATTTCGGTGCGGACCTTTACGTCGCGGATTTGGTCGGACTGGCAATGGTGCGTGAGATGGGAGCGGTGATGACGGCGATCATCATGAGCGGTCGCACGGGTGCGGCGTTCGCTGCCAGTCTGGGCAGTATGAACGCCAATCAGGAAATTGACGCACTGCGCACTTTCGGGTTCAATCCTTTCGATTTCCTGGTGCTCCCACGGCTGCTGGCTCTGGTTTTGATGATGCCGCTGCTCACGATATTTTCCAACGTCATCGGAATTTTCGGCGGGATGCTTGTGGCCTGGACGATGCACACTCCGCCAGCACTGTTCTATGCCGAACTGTTGACCGCGCTCAATCCAACGAATTCATCACTGGGAGTTTTCAAAAGTGTGTTTTTCGGGGCCGCGATCGCCGTCAGTGGTTGTCTTCAAGGGATGAAGGCGGGGAACTCAAGTGCTGCCGTGGGAGCAGCCACGACGCGCTCAGTGGTGGAGTCGATCACCGCAATCGTCGTGCTGGATTCGATTTTCGCTCTAGTCTTTACCATTCTCGATATCTGACCATGGCCGATAGCGATAGCGATGAAGCAGTGCAATCAGTGGCAGTGGTGCCAGTAGTGGCAAAGGTCTCCGTGCGGGGGCTGACCATGGCATTCGGATCCTATGTGGTGATGCATGATTTGAATTTCGACATCTCCGAGCGGGACATCTTTGTCATTATGGGAGGAAGCGGCTGCGGCAAAAGCACCTTGCTGCGCCATCTGATAGGACTGAAGGAGCCCACATCTGGACGGGTGCTCTACGACGGTGAGGATTTTACCAATTCCGCGCCCACAGAGCGCGAGCGTTTCATTCGCCGGTTTGGTGTAATGTATCAATCGGGCGCACTGTGGACATCGCTCACCTTGGCGGAAAACGTCGGACTTCCGATTGAGCAGCACACAAAATTGTCGGCGAGGGATGTGCGTGAGCTGGCAGTTTACAAACTGGCGCTGGTCGGGCTGTCTGGGTGGGAAGACTACTACCCTGCACAAGTCAGCGGTGGTATGAATAAGCGAGCGGGGATCGCGCGTGCGATGGCGCTGGATCCGGACATTTTGTTCCTCGACGAGCCAAGCGCTGGACTTGACCCTATGAGTTCGAGGCGTTTGGACGAGCTGATCCTGCAACTGCGGGACACGCTGGGATCGACGGTCGTGGTCGTGACCCACGAACTGGCCAGTATCTTCGCCATCGCAAACAACTCGATTTTCCTGAATACGACCACCCGAACGCAAAGTGCGACTGGTGATCCGAAGTGGTTGCGTGATCACTCGGACAACCCGATGGTAAGGCAGTTTCTCAACCGTGGCGAAACGCCGTGATTTCAGTGAATTTCCCATGAGCCATAAAGCCAACCCAACGTTCATCGGTCTGTTCACACTCGTTGGACTCCTTTTCGGCGCGGTATCACTGGTCGTTGTCGGCGCCGGAAAGTACTTCGAGAGGACGGACAAGGTAATGTTGTTTTTCGATAAGAGCGCCAATGGCTTGCAAGAGGGGTCCGACGTACGGTTTGGCGGTGTGAGGATTGGCAGGGTTTCGTCGATCAATGTAATTGTTGATACAGCAGGCAATCGCAAAATCATCCCTGTGGTGGTGGAACTTGCTGAGCGACAGCTCCAGAATGTCACGCGGGCTGGAGGCGGAATCATCGATTTCTCATCCGCCGAAGGAGTGCAAATGGCAGTGAAGGAAGGGCTGCGCGCGGGGATGAAGCAACAGAGCCTGGTCACCGGACAACTTTACATCGAATTCGATGTCGTCCCCGGGACACCGGGTTTTGTATACGAGCCGAAGTCGCCTCCGCCCTATCCCGTAATTCCGACCATTCCGACGGAGATCGATGAGTTGATCGCTGGCATCTCAGATGGACTAAAGAAGATCAATTCTCTGGAACTGGAAGGATTGATGACCGAGATGAAGAGTGTCCTGGTCAGCGCCAAGGAACAGCTCGGTCAGCTCGACTTCAAATCATTGAATGAGAATGTCATTCGAATTACTGAGGACGTGCAGGCAATTACCGGCGACGAGAAAATCAAGCATGCGGTGGCAAATCTGGACGCCACCCTCGCGGAAATGAAGGAGTTGACGTCCAAGATCAACGAGGGCGTTGATCCGGTGATGAATGATCTGGCGAAAGTGGTGGAAAACGCTAATGCCAGCCTGGTGAAGATCGAGGCAGCAGTTGAAGAAATCAAACAGAGTGGTGATCCTCGCGCACCGCTCTTGTTGAGCATTCAGGATGTGCTGCGAAACCTGGAGCGCACCTCTCGCGGGATTGAAGAACTTACCAGTGATCTGAAACGCAATCCCGACAGCCTGCTCCGCGGCAAGAGTGCCAAGCAATGAAAGAAATCATCACCACCTTCCTGATCCTGATTCTTGTCGGCTGCACTCTGGGGCGCCCGGTGGTCGATAAATCCGTGA
>JAQCER010000668.1 GCA_027618625.1 Verrucomicrobiota bacterium | reverse complement strand
AAAATGGCGCGCAACGCAGCAAATGGAGTCTTTTGCAAGTCGCAGTAGATCGCTCATGAATAATCCAGGTTAAAGCGATGCCGCATTCTCCATGCCATGTGGGCGATCGATTGGAAGAAAGCGAAGAATGCCATCTTTTGATCTCTCGGGGCAAAGTTTCCATTCGATTCAATGCGGACGACGGCCACTGAACAAAGCCCGCCCTTCACTGGCAATGAACAGCTTAACGGATCGCCGAATAGTCGGTCGCCTGCATGTAGATCGCCTCAGGCGATTTCGCCAGGTTCCCGACTCCAGATTCCTTTGCTGCTTTTTGCCAGTCTGGATCTGCTCCGAACGCTTTCCACGATGCTTTTGCCGCATCGGCGCTGTCGTGGCGGATGATGTAGATCAGGGTGTCCTTTGAATCAGGCTCATCACTGGGATGCCAGTAGCCGACGGATTTCATTCCATGTCGGGCAAAAATGTTGATCGTATGGTCACGAAAGCGAGCATCGAGCTTTTCCAGTTTTCCCTCAGCCGCCTGATAGATTCTCAATTCAAATACAGCCTTCTCATTCGCAGTGGCTCCATTTTCCCACGTCGGCGAGTAGTCTGCTGCATCCATGTAGACCGATTCCGGTGCCTTCGCGAGAATCTTGCCGTCCTTCTGCGACTCCTCAGCCACTTTCTTCCATTCAGGATCTGCCCCGAACGCGGCCCAGGACTCCTTTGCCGCCTCGCGACTCTTGTGCTTGATGACGTAGATCAATGTGTTCTTCGATTTTTCCTCATCCGTAGGCACCCAGTAACCGAGCGATTCGATCCCGTGTTTTTCGAAAAGCTTGACGGTATGGTCACGGAAGCGTGCGTTGAGGGCGTCCAGCTTTCCTTCATTCGTGGTGTAGGTGCGCAACTCAAACACCTCCGCAAACGACGGAGTGACGATAGCGAAGCAGCCGAGCAACGCGGCGGCGATCGATTGAATAGTTGTTTTCATGAGGTCGTGGGTTCCAGGTGAAATTCAAGAATGGTGGCGATGATCTATAAATCACCACTCATGTCGAGCCCTGACTTACAATGGAACGCATCTTTATCGCGAATCCCCGCGCAGTCGCGTGATCGAGTATTCCGCTGACCCGCTCTATTGGAGATTGGTGGTCTTGTAAAGTGTCAGACACTTTATTGAGCCAGTAGGAAGTTGCCTGGAACGGACGGAGCACCAAAATGATGCCAAACCTGCCTCTTGGCCGAATCAGGGCACTTCGCGAACCTGATAGAAGACCGGCCCAGGGCCGGCCGCCTCAGCGCTGTAGAGCGTTTCGGTTCCTTGGGAAGGCACGCTGTCATCCAGCTCAACCCAGCCGCCGGCTTCTCCATCGGGCTGCAACGCCGTGGAGGCGATGGAATAGGTCCTGCCGGCGCTGGAATTGAAGGTCAGGGTTACCGTGGTTGGCTCGCCATCTGTGTAAACGACATCTGTAATCTCGAAATCGACGGTCACCGCCTCCACGACCGTGATCTGGAAGGCGTAGCTGCGGCCGAGATTGGCGTGGCCAAACCCTGAGATTTCACTCGAAGGCTCGATGTCAAAATTGGCCGGGTTGGCATGATCCGTCAGGCCGTCGCCAAATTTGACGATCGTACCGGCTGCGTTGAAGCCGGCATACACCGGCGCCGGTTCATCGAGAGTAAACTGATGGCCTTCCCCTTCATAACGAGTCGTCACGATGTCGTCGGTCCCTGGACTCTCTTCGGTCGGTCCGACCCAGATCACCGAGTACTCGTCGTCGGCGATACTTACCGCGAGGAAGGGCTGGATGTCGGCGACATCCGAGCTGGTTGAGTATTCAAAGGCCGCCACATCGTAGGTACCGGCCCGCAGGGTCGGAAAGGTATCGTCGGCGTTTTCGATATTCATACGGGAGCCGGCGCTATCCACGTTCCCCGCCGGGTGATCGGCGCCGATACCGATCGCTCCGACGAAACTTGGCTGGCTGGCCGCCTTTGTGGGGTCGCTGTTGGCGGCGATCTCAACATCGTCGTCAAAACCGTCGCCGTCGGTGTCCGCCAGCGTCGGGTCGGTGACGAACCCATCGGCGACGCTCACCTCGTCTCCGTCGCCAATTCCGTCGCCATCGGTATCGGTGACGAGTGGGTTGCTCCTCGCCTTTGCCTCGTCACCGTCTTTGAGTCCGTCACCGTCGGTGTCCGCCTTGGTCAGATCTGTGCCGTTGGCGATCTCCTGACCGTCGAGCGAACCGTCGGCGTCGGCGTCAGCGTCAGCCGGGTTGAGGCCGAGGCCAAATTCGACCCCGTCAGCAAGGCCGTCGGCGTCGTGGTCGCCTCCGGTGGCGAAATCGCCAAGCGTGCCGAACTTAGCTTCCCAGTCGTCGATGAGGCCGTCATTGTCCGAGTCGAGCTTGACGGTGAAGGTGACCGCTCCCGCAAAGGAACCATCTTCACCCTCGGCGTTGATGCGCGCCGATTGGACACTGTTGCCCATTCCAGCGAGACTCGCGTTAACCAATAGCTGATCGCCGTCCGGGCCACCGATCGAGTAGATCCCGTTATTGGTGTCTCCCTCTCCCGCCACCAAAGCGAAGTCTAGCCCCCGAATGGGACCGCCGAACTCGTTGAGCCCCTTCAAGGATCCAACCGGCGTCCCGGCCGCCGCAGACGATAGGACTACCTTGTCGGCTCTGGTCGGGAAAGTCACCGCAGAATCGAGAACAATACTCGCGATTTCTGAGCTGCTGGGCTGGACGCTGATATGGAAAGCGTAGCTGCGTCCAAGATTGGCGTGGCCAAAGCCAGAGATGCCGGAATCGGGTTCGATGTCAAAATTGGCCGGATTGGCATGATCCGTCAGGCCGGCGCCAAATTTGACAATCGGACCGGCCGCGTTGAAGCCGGCGTACACCTCCGCCGAGTCCTCCAGCGTGAACTGCTGTGCTCCCGCTTCATAACGTGTGGTGGCGATGTCATCGGTCCCCGGGCTCTCTGCGGTCGGGCCCACCCAAATCACCGAGTACTCGTCGTCCGCGGTAATCACGGCGAGGAACGGCTGGATGTCGCCGACGTCCGCCGAGGTCGAGTATTCGAAGGCCGTCACATCGTAGGTGCCAGCCAACAGCTGCGGAAAGGTATCGTCGGCGTTCTCGATATTCATCCGGGAGCCTGCGCCGTCCACCGCCCCGGCCGGGAGATCGGAGCCGATACCGATTTGCGTCTGCGCCTCCGTTTTCCCGATGGTGGCAAAACCCAGCCCGAGGGCCACTAGACTCAGAGCACCTGACTTCGACGGAATCTGTCATGATACGATTTTGTAAATGAGCCGGAGGTCGGTGCCCGGATA
>JAQCER010000667.1 GCA_027618625.1 Verrucomicrobiota bacterium | reverse complement strand
CACTCTCCGAAGTACTCGATGCATCTGAACGGGCCGCGATTCTTACTCGCCAGCTGCTCACTTTCAGCCGCAAGCACTTGTTTCAGCCTGCCCCGATCAATCTCATCGAACTACTGGAGAGGCAGACGAAGCTGCTGCGGAGAATCGTCGGTGAACAGATTCAACTCGAATCCGATTGCCCCGGCTCCAGCATCGGAGTGGTCGGAGATGAACCCAGCCTTGAGCAAGTGCTCATGAATCTGGTGATCAACGCACGCGATGCGATGCCCAACGGTGGCAAGCTGCGAGTTTCCGCCAGACCCGAAACCATCAGCGGAACGAGTTTTGCCAACCCAGGTGCAACCGCCGGAGACTTTGTCAGGATCGATGTCTGTGACGAAGGGATTGGTATCGAACCCTGCGTCCTGGCGCGGATCTTTGAGCCATTCTACACGACCAAAGATGTCGGCTGTGGAACTGGAATGGGATTGGCAACCGTCTACGGCATCGTCCAGCAACATCACGGATGGATCGACGTGGCCTCGGAACCCGGCCGCGGTTCCACTTTCTCCGTTTTTCTGCCAGCGTGCGAAGTCACCAAAGCCGTCCGAAATGTTGTGCCGGAGTCAGAACAACCGAAACTGGCGCTGCAGGTGCTCCTTGTTGAAGACGAGCCAGCCGTCCGGGCCGTGATGAAGCGACTGCTCATGCATAGTGGATGCAGCGTAATCGAGGCACCCGATGCCCACAAGGGATTGCAAATGTGGCGGCAAAACCGCGACACCATCGATTTGCTGGTGACGGACATCGTCATGCCAGGTGGTATGTCCGGCCATGACTTGGCGCGCCAGATCCACAGCGAGGCACCAGATTTGAAGGTCATCTTCTGCAGTGGCTATAGCGCCGACCTTTTCGGCGAGGACAGCGAACTGGTTCCCGGAAAGAACTTCCTGCCAAAGCCCTACAGTGCCGCGTCGGTCGTTTCGATGTTGCACAGTGTCGCGCTCGGCACCGCCGCCGTCGGTATTTAGTCAGGACAGTCGGGCTAGTCGGGAGATGCTGTTTGCAATTTCACTCGAGCAGAGATAGATGTTCGCGTGAACAAAGACGAAAACGCATCGGGGTCGAATATTTCGAACCCGTTCAGCCAAACCCGCGGTCGCGGCACCACCACGGCCCCGGCCAATCGCTTTGATCAAATCGAAGTCGCGTGGGATCTGGATGCGTTCGAGGAAATCCGGCGCGTGGATCCCGAATTCGAGCCGCCGCCGCTGAAGACGATCTATTTCCGCGACGACAGCCAATCGATCATCAGTCGCAACGACAGCCCTGACGTTGGCTTCGATGCCAGCCTCAATCCCTATCGCGGGTGCGAGCACGGTTGCGCTTATTGCTACGCGCGCCCGACCCATGATTATCTCGGGTTCAACACGGGCATCGACTTTGAGTCCAAGATCATGGTGAAACCGGACGCTCCCGCACTGCTCCGCAAAGAACTGGCAGCCAGCCGTTGGAAACCGAAAGTGCTCGCGTGCAGTGGAGTCACTGACTGCTACCAGCCGATCGAAGCCAAGCTGAAGATCACGCGCGGCTGCCTGGAAGTTCTCGCAGAGGCCCGCAATCCGGTGGTGATCGTCACTAAGAATTATCTCGTCACGCGGGACATCGATCTGTTGTCAGAACTCGCGGTGCACAATGCTGCGATGGTTTATATCTCTCTAACGACACTTGACTCAGAGCTGGCGCGAAAACTTGAGCCGCGCGCGTCCAGCCCGAAGATGCGGTTGCGTGCGATCAGCAAGCTCCGTGCAGCTGGTGTGCGAGTGGGCGTGAGCACCGCGCCGATGATTCCGGGCCTCAACGATCATGAACTCCCCGCACTCCTCAGTGCAGCTGCAGAGGCAGGTGCGGAGACCGCATTCTACACCGCCGTGCGATTGCCCTGGGGGGTCGCAGAGGTTTTCAGCGACTGGCTGGAGCAACACGTCCCAGGACAAAAGGAAAAAGTGCTCGGCCGCATCCGCGAAATGCGCGGCGGCAAGCTGAATGATTCGTCGTTCGGCGATCGCATGCGCGGATCAGGAATCGTGGCAGAGGAGTTGAAGTCGCTATTTCGTGTCAGCGCCCGCAGAGCAGGCCTGGACAAAGCGCCAGCTCCCCTTTCCACTGCCGCTTTCCGCAGGCCCGCGTTGGATGGGCAGATGACGCTGCTATAGCAGGAATGGCACAAGGATAGATATTTGAAATCGACAATGTGCAGCTCTGCTGCTTTATACGTGATCGGCTTTGGACTCTATGTCCAGAACGGTTGAATTTTGAAAATGATTGTGAATGGGCTTGAGAATCCTTGCCGAAATCGCAATACAGGAGGCATGACGACAACCACTACCTTTTTCAGAACACTTCCATCAATCACTGGCCTGCTCTTGATCAGCCAATCGTTACAGGCACAAGAACCGAACGCGGCTTTTCTCGATCGCTGGGCTCTGACCATTCCGGGCGGAGGCGCTGGCTGGTTGGAGGTAACAAAACAGGACGGCTACTATGACGCCAGCATTCTCTGGGGTGGCGGCAGTGTGGTGCCGGTGGACAGCGTGTTTTTCGCTGACAGCGACACGCTGATCGTGACGCGAATCAGTGAAGTGAAGCGCAACCCTGCCGACGGCAAACCCGAGCGCACGCAGCGCTTCACAGATGCCGTCGTCGCAAAGATCGATGGCGATGAGATGCAACTGACATTGATGCATCCGAACGCCAACGGCGAAGGCGTTGATCGGAAGGAATTCACTGGCAAGCGTATCGCACCACTGCCACCAAAGCCTGATCTTGCTAAAGTGAAGTATGCCGAACCAGTGACGCTGTTCGATGGCAGCAACCTCGATCACTGGGAACTGATCAATCCAAAAGACGCTAACGCATGGAGCATCGTGGATGGCGCGCGGTCGAATGATCCCGTTCAGGAGGACGGCAAACGGCACCAGAGCTACGGCAATTTGCGCACCAAGCAGACCTTCGAGGATTTCAACCTGAAGCTGGAAGTCATGGTTCCCGAACACGGCAACAGCGGCATCTACCTGCGCGGCATCTATGAAATCCAGGTGGCCGACACCCATGGCGAGCCTCTGAACGCTCACAACATGGGCGGAATCTACAGCCGTGTAGCCCCGGCGATGGCCGCAGAGAAACCGGCAGGCGAATGGCAGACCTACGATATCACTTTAGTCGACCGACATGTCACAGTGGTGCTCAATGGTAAAATGATTCATGACAACGTTCCCCTTCAAGGATGCACTGGCGGGGCGCTGACGTCTGATGAAACCAAGCCTGGCCCCATCTATCTTCAAGGGGATCACACCCGTG
>JAQCER010000666.1 GCA_027618625.1 Verrucomicrobiota bacterium | reverse complement strand
AGATTTTACCACAGAGTTCACAGAGGACACAAAGAAGAGCTCACGGCTTGTGAAACATTTGGCGCGAAAGTGTTCGGCCCACGTTCAAGCTTGGTCCAATGCCCCGGCCGCCTGCTCCCACTCCGCGTTCCAGATACGCAGATCGGCCTGAATCGCCAGTAGGCGTCGATTCAGCGCTTCGTGATCTGTTGTTTCTGGATCCGCCAATTGCGTCGCCAGTTCGCCCTGCTCTTTTTCAAGCGCCTCAACGCGTCGCTCGGCCTCACGCGCCTTTTTCTCGCCATCGCGTTTCTGCGCATTCGCAGCTTTTCGCTGATCGGCCCTAAACTTGCGTGCATCCTTTTTGGACATGCCTGCCGGCACATCCGATAGCGACGGTTCGGCGCGCCGTGCAGTCGCCTGTGCCGGCGCCGAGCCCGACGTCGTGAATTCGTCGCGCTTACTCAGATAATAATCATAGTCACCCGGGTAGTTCCGAATAGAAGGCGGCTCCATGGCGACAATCGTATCGGCGACGGCGCGCATAAATTCAATGTCATGACTGACCAGACAGATCGTCCCCTCATATTTAGCCAGCTCCGCTTCGAGCATTTGACGCCCCTGCAAATCCAGATGCGTTGTGGGTTCGTCCAAGACCAGGAAGTTGGGTGGATTGACGAACAGACGCGCAAAGGCCAGTCGGATTTTTTCGCCGCCACTCAGGACGCGGCAAAGCTTGTCGACATGGTCGCCACTGAATCCGAAGCTGCCAAGCGCGCCGCGGACTTGCTTGTCGCTCGCATCGGGGTTGGCCGATTTGACGATGTTAAACAGATTGCTGTCAGGGGACATGGTCTCCGTAAATTCCTGCGCCTGATAACCGACGACGACATGATACCCCAGAATGCGCTCCCCTGATGTGGGCGGCAATACGCCGGCTAGGATGCGCAGCAGGGTCGTCTTGCCCATGCCGTTGTAGCCGACCAGCGCAACCTTCTGCCCACGGCTGACGCTCAGGTCGACACCTTTTAGAACATCGACATCTTCTTCATACGCATGTCCGATGTTTTCGAGGCGAATGACCTCGGCCCCACAGTGCGGTGGTGGCGCAATTCGAATGCGTGACGAGCTGACATCGTCCATCGGTGCATCAATGACATCCATGCGCTCAAGCTGCTTGATACGACTCTGTACCGCCGCGGCCTTGGTGTTCTTGGCCCGGAAGCGCTCGATAAATTTTTCCGTCTGTTCACGTTTGCGGTCTTGCGTCTTCTTCGCGGCAAGCTGCTGGTGACGGCGTGATTCACGTTCGCGGATGTAATACTTGTATCCGCCCGAGTAGCGCGTGACATTCCCGTGTTGCACTTCCAGTGTCAGATCTGTAAGCGCTTCGAGCAAATAACGGTCATGAGAAATCAGCAACAAGGTCCCTTGAAAATCACGCAGAAAGCGGCGCAACCATTCCACCGCGGGCACATCCAGATAGTTGGAAGGCTCGTCCAACAACAGAATGTCCGGATCCCCAATCAGCACGCGCACCAGTTCGGCGCGCATTTTCCAGCCCCCACTGAAATCCACGAAAGGAAGTGAAAACTCTTCTTCTTTGAACCCCAACCCCGACAGAGCGGCTTCGGCGCGCGAACGCATTTCATAACCCCCGAGATGCTCGAACTCGGTCTGCAGGTTGCCAATACGCCGAATACATGATTCACGCTCGCTGCCTTCGAGCTTGGAAAGGCCGGCCTCCAAGCGATGCAAGTCGTCGGTGATTTTGGCCAGCCCGGGGATGGACTGTTCTGTAAAAGCCAGCAAACCCATCTCGTCCGACTCCGCCTTGGGGCGCTGGCGCACGTGCCCGACGCGCTGCTTCTTGGGCACGACCACATCGCCCCGCTCCATCTCCGCCGATCCCGTGATCAGTCCGAACATGGTACTCTTGCCACCCCCATTCGGTCCGACAATGCCGACGCGCTCGGACGGATTGATACGCAGCGTGACATCCACAAGGATGTCCTGAGCGCCGAATCGTTTTGTCACATTTTGAAATTCAATCATGGGTCGCTTTTCTGTTTAAACCGGACGGGCTTACGGCGTTTCGCCGCGCTTGCGCAGGCGCTGTTTGAAGACATAGTCAAGTAAGGCATAGGGCGCGAAACGCCGCAAAAACGCGCCTGCATAGGCTGGTGGCGTGACACAATAGCGCTTGCGTGGATGCGCGGACTCGAGCGCATGCACGATCTTCGCGGCGACAGCCTCGGGCGGCTTGTTAATGAAACTGACTTGCTTGACTTTATCGCGCCGCCGCGCCATTTCGCGTTTGAACATATCGCCGAAACGTGACGACTCGGTGTTGACGTTGCCGTCCATCTTGTCCAAAGCGTTATTGCGGAACGCGGTGATGATGGGTCCGGGCTCGACCAGGGATACGGATACGCCGGTTCCGTCCAGCTCAACACGCATCGAATCCGAGATCGCCTCAAGCGCGAACTTGGAAGCCGAATAGGCGCCTAGAAAAGGCAACGAGATGCGTCCCACAACGGAACTGACGTTCACAATGCGGCCAGCCCCTTGTTTGCGAAACACAGGCATCGTCAAATGGATCAGTTGCTGAACGCCGAACACGTTGACCTCAAACTGATAGCGCATGGCATCGCGGGAGAGATCTTCGATGGCGCCCGCCTGGCCGAAGCCCGCATTGTTCACCAAAGCGCCAAGCGTTCCGTCGGTTCGGGAAAGCAGCGTCGCCACACCAGCCTCAACGGATGCCGCGTCGGCCACGTCCATGTCGATGGGGTCAAAACCAGCGGATTTGAGGGCGTCCAAGTCCTCGGCTTTACGCGCCGTTGGAAAGACCGTCCAACCTCGCGCCCTGAGCATTTCGGCGGTGGCCAGACCGATGCCACTCGAGCAACCGGTGACCAAGACCGTACGGGGAACCGATGCCACACTCATTCGGCAGGCGATTCAGGACGAGGGGTTGCGTCATAGCCAAGCTTGTCGACCATATCGACAATGCCCTCGATCACGCTCTCGCTACCGTCATATTCCACGTGAATCTCACGCGTGCTGATGTCCACCTTGCAGGCCTGCATGCCCTTCAAGCGTCGCGCACAATGTTCAATCGCACGGCGACAGGAGGGGCAGTTCGCGCCATTGGTGTCTATAATGGCTTTAGCCATGTGACGTACTCCTTTGTGAATCAAAACGGGCATAATAGCCTAAATGGCCCGCTGACGAAAGCATGGAAAGGGAGCAAATTCCATCCGATAGGCCAAAAAGAAGGTTTAGCACCCGCTACGCTCGAGACACGGAGGCACGGAGGAAAGAAAAAGAGAAGATTAACCACAGAGTTACCATGTAGAAAGA
>JAQCER010000665.1 GCA_027618625.1 Verrucomicrobiota bacterium | reverse complement strand
CCCCGCCAGAACAACGATGACGGGGGATCGCCCAGCCACAAATCCCGCTCCGAGAAATGGCGACCTGCGCGGACTGAGGGCGAGTCCCGTAACCACTAACGTTCCCACAAGAACGGCGACGACAGCCCAGACAGCTGGATCCTTCCACCACGCCCGACCCGTCTGCACCCCGGCACGCAGGGCTGCCAGCGGAGCGACCCGCCTCACGGAGAGCAGGGGCAGCAGCGAGAAGCTGACACAGAGCAACATGCCAATCGCCAGCGATCCGACGATGGCCCCAACAGAAATGGGTGCCGCGACCTTGAACGGCAGGAAGTTCTCTACAACCAGTGGAGCGAGCTTTTGAATAATCACACCGAGCGTCGTGCCAGCCACGCTGCCGACGACTCCGAGCATGATCCCCTGCGCAAGGAAGATGGCAAATGCACGGTTCACCGGGCATCCGATACAGCGCAAAGTGGCCACGGTGCTCACGCGTCGCAGCACGTGAACGTGAATCGCACTGGCGACGCCAATGCCGCCCAGCATCAGGGCCATGAAGCCGATGAGGCTGAGAAAGCTGTAGAGGTTATCGAGCGCCCGGCCAAGGTTGCGCTTGCGGCCTTCCGCCGATTCCGACTCGATGCCAGCCGTGCGCATGGCTTCCTTGCGTTCGTCGTTGAGAATGCTTTTGTCGACATCGTAGCCGCGCTCGAACTGGTAGTATTTGCGGAAGAACGCCAGACTGCGACTGCCCAGCAACTCGGTTTCCTCAATGCGATCCATTGCCAGGTAGACCTGCGGGGCAAATGCGGAAAATGCGTTCGGTCGCGGAGGAGTGACAACGAGAATTCCAATGATCGGCACTTCGAGTTTGCCAATCCTGACAGGATCACCAATCGCCGCGCCGAACTGATCCATCAAGCTTTTCTCGAGCACTGCACCTTTGCCCTGATAGTGTTGTTCCCAGGCATCGGCGGGCTCGGTAACGACGTCGCCATAAAACGGAAACCCTCTATCGAACGCGCGCATCTGCGCCAGGCGAGTGCCGCCATCCGCTTTAGGGAAAACCAGCATCGTGGTGAAGCTCACCTCTTCGACTTTCTTTCCTCCAATGTCTGCTACGAGCTTCTCCGATTCCTCATCGAAGGGTCGGCGAGACGTCAGCATGAGATCCGCGCCAAGCAAAGCCTTGGCCTGATCATCGATGGTGTCCTGCAAGTTATCGCGCAGAGAGCCGATCGAAACCAGGGCTGCGATACCGAACACGATCGACAGCGAAAACAACAGCAAGCGCCGCCGATCACTGCGGCTGTCACGCCACGCCATGCGCCACGTCCAGGGGGAAAACATTTCGCGTAGCAGGCTCACAGCAGTCAGGAAATGGTGTAGGTTTTTTGTGCTGCGTTGGAACCACCGGTGCGCTCGACGATCTTCCCGCCCTTCATGCGCACGACCTGCTGGGCTTTTTTCGCCAGTTCCAGATCGTGAGTGACGATGACCAGCGCCGTGCTGGCCTCAGTGTTCAAGCCGAACAGAAGTTCTTCGATCATGGCGCTGGATTCATCGTCGAGGTTGCCCGTCGGCTCATCAGCGAAGAGCAACCGCGGCTGATTGACGAAGGCTCGAGCGAGTGCAACGCGCTGTTGTTCACCGCCGGAGAGCTGGATCGGATAATGCTGCAGTCGCCCGCCGAGTCCCACGCGTTCCAGCCATTCTTCCGCTTGTTTGCGGCCTCCAGATTTGCCACAGAGTTCCTGCGGCACTAACACATTCTCCACCGCCGTCAGCGTGGGGATCAGCTGGAAATTCTGGAACACGAACCCCACTTTCTGATTGCGCAGAGCAGCCCGCGCATCTTCGTCCATGGCGTTGAGAGATTCTCTATCGATGGTGACCGTGCCCGCACTCGGATGATCGAGGCCAGCGCACAGCCCGAGCAGTGTGGTTTTGCCACTGCCGGATGGCCCGACGATGGCGCACGTCGATCCGTGCGCAACTTCCAGGTCGATGCTATCCAGAACTGTCAGGCCGACGCCATCGGCGGTCGGATACGTTTTCGTCAGGCCGGCCGTTTGCAGGATTGGGCCACTGTCATCTTTGTTATTCATTCGAGCTTCCTAGAGATACGTGGCAGGAAAGAAAATGGTTCGATTCCCCTGCGCCTTTCATTGCGCGGCAAGATGGTGCCGCTGCCTCATTTGGCAAACGCTTGAGACAAATCGTTACACAGCGGAAACCTTAACTCTCCGAAAGAGCTGCCCGTGTCCCCTCTTCCCACACCAGTCCCCAGTCCCTCATCGCCCTGAGTACAGGCCGCAGCGCCTCGCCTTTCTCGGTCAACTTGTAAGCGAAACGCTTCGATCCTTCCGCTGCAGGTATCCGCTCAGCGATGCCATGCCGCACCAGGCGCTCCAGCCGATCCGTCAAAATGTTGGTCGGAATCCCTTCCGGTGATGCAGAGAAATCCTTAAAACGGGTGCGGCCCAACATCAGATCGCGCACGACCAACAGTGTCCAGCGATCGCCAAGAATATCCAGGGCGCAGGCCACGGGACAGGGCGAACGGGGCAACTGGCGGCTCGGCGGAAGATCCTCAGTTTTGTTGCTGGATTGGGACATGCCTTCATTTGTCAGCAAATTCCTTGCATTCCACAAGTATTTTCACTTGCATTTTGCAAGCGAATGGCGAACGGTCGGACAGGTTTTGAAAATGATGCCACGAACATGAAACTTGAAGCACTTCCCAAACTTGCCGCTCCCGGAGCCGGCCTTCCGAAGATTGAGCTGATCTTTTCCAGATTCCGCTTCGGCTGGGCACTGCGCACCCGATCGCGCGAGCAATTCTCTGCATTGTTCGAAAGTGAACGCGTACAAATTCTCGCACTCGCCCGGTCATGCGATGCGGAGACCGGTGCACGTCCCGTATTGATCGATCGCCTCCGGGGCATGGAAGACAGTAGCCGCTATTGGTCCGTTTTCATGACGCTCGATCATCTCCGCATCGTCAACCTCGCAGTCGCTGGCGCGATACGGGCATTGGGCAAGGGTGAGCTGCCGGATCGCGTCGCCCGAACCGCCGACGTGAAGCCGGATCCAGCAGCCGACATCACTGCGATTGACGACTTCGAACGCTCCTGTGAATTCTTGTCAACATGTGCCCAACAAGTCCCCGACTTGAAAACTTCTCAGCGCTTCGATCACCCATGGTTCGGGCCGATGGACGCCGGAGGCTGGCACGCGCTCGGAGCAGTCCACATGAGCATCCATCGCAAGCAGATCGAAAGGATTCTCAGAGTCTAACAACAAGACAACAAGGCAACAAGGCAACAAGGAGGGGCGGACTCCGATCCGCCCTGGCCAAGTTAAG
>JAQCER010000664.1 GCA_027618625.1 Verrucomicrobiota bacterium | reverse complement strand
CGGATACGGATGATATTGATGGTCTGGTACTGCGGCCTCGCTACGAGCAGCTCTCACAGGGGATCACGAAAATCACAGGCGACGAATACCATTCCTTTTACGCAGGGCTCAACTATTACATTCATGAGAACAATCTTAAGCTGATGAGTGGCCTGGAGTATTCAGTGATGAACGAGGAGCGTTCCAGAAACCGGGTTTACAAAGGGTGGACGTGGATGAGCGGCGTTCGCGTTTCTTTCTAACTTTAACGATCAATCTTTCAACTCAACTACCCACCATGTCACGTATATTGATAATTTTTGCCTCGTTGCTTCTGGCACCAGCTGCATTCGCTCTTCACTTTGACGTCGACGGATTCGCTCAGAGTCTCGGCGGCTGGGAAGACAAACGGGCGTCCCGCGTAAAGTATGCCTGGTCCGGCAGTAACTTCCGCACCTATCGACCGGTGACCACGAGGACTCCTGAGGGAGGTGCTTTTGTGACCGCCCAGATCCACAAAGTTGGAGTGTCGACGGACGTCTGTGTTTTGGAAATGACCTTCGACAGTGATGGGAACGTGATCGCTGCCCAGGCAAAGATTCGCATGGGGCGCCGCGCCTACGATACGGCACTTGTGAAACCTGATCCGGTCGTCGCGCCGACTGAGCCAGACCCGGCAGCGCCACCGGTTGCTCCGCTCAGTGAGCAGATCGCTACGGAGCTTTTCAAGAAGCTGGATGCTGAAGTCGCCAAGTGGAATGAAACTCTCACAGGGCAAAAGACCCGCAAGGATTTGATTGGCAGGCTTACCCAGAGTTCGCGCCAGACAGAGAACATCAGGGTGAATTTCTCTGGAGCGGTGAGACATAATTTCAACTTGATCGCAAGCAGCATGCGCCAGGGAGGCCCTTACGTGGAAAAGTAGGCCCCCAAGCGCCCCCCTAGTCTACGCTTTGTGAATGGCTGGACGGCCACTGCTCGCCAAGGGGGCGGCGGGAAGATGGCGTGGGCCGATTTGATGCAGCTTGCTTTCCGTATGAGCAGGCGCATCATGGGGAATCCCTCTATCCTGTCCTTGGAAACCGACCCGCAGTTCCTGATCCGGCAACTCGATGACGCGCTCGGCTCGGGTGCGCATACGAAGGCACGGGCTATTCTCAATGACATGCATCCGGCGGATGTCGCCGAGGCCTTTGCAGAGATGAAGGCCGTGCAGCGGTCCGTTCTGGTGTCGCTTTACGACGATGAAGAGCTGGCTGGCTTTATCGAGTACCTGCCGCTTGCAGATGCCGTCGATGTGCTCGACGGCCTTCCTGAACAAATCCAGGCATCGGTGTTTCATAGTCTGCCGGACGATCACGTCGTCGATTTGCTCCAGGAAATGGAGCCGGCGCAGAAGCGGGATGCGATCAAGCTCCTCTCAGAAGACAAAAAGGAAAAAGCTGAGGACCTCTTAAAATTTCCTGGTGACTCTGCAGGAGGTCGAATGACCACAGCATTCGCAAGTGTTCGTGTGGACATGACCGTTGGCGATGCGATTCATGAGCTGGCGCGGATCAAGGAGGAAACCGAACTGCTCGCCCGGATTTATGTGCTCGATGGCAACGATCGGCTGCTCGGAAAAGTGCGCTTGCGCGATCTGACTTTCAGTGAGCATGATGTTAGGATCCGTGACATCATGGATGATGAGATGCTGGCGGTAAATGCCTTCGCCGACCAGGAGGATGCGCTGCAGATGATTGCCAAGTATGACCTCATGGCGGTGCCGGTGGTCAATGGATCGATGCAGGTTTTAGGAGTCATTACCCATGATGATGCTCTCGACATTCAAGAAGAGGAGAACACCGAAGACATCGAAATGCAGTCTGGTATCGTGGGCTCGACCGCTGACGAGGCGTATCTGAAGGCATCAGTTGCAGATCATGTGAAGCGTCGCCTTGGCTGGGTGATGGTGTTGGCATTGACGGCGATTATCTCAGGATTCGTGTTGCACAGTTTTGGCGGAGAGTTGGAGAAGGCGATGATCCTTGCCATTTACCTGCCGATGGTAGTGGCCGCCGGCGGGAATACCGGAGGCCAGGCGGCGACGATGGTCATCCGGGCGATGTCCCTGGGCGAGCTGGTGCCGACAGCGCTGCTCCGGGTAATCTGGAAGGAGCTGCGGATCGGGATATTGATCGGATTGGCCACCGGCTTGTGCATTGCGGTGCAGATCAAGTTGACGATGGGCTTCATGGACAATCCATTTGCGCTCTGGAAAGTCGCCTTGACCGTCGCTGCCTCGCTTGCCGCCCAGATCACGGCATCGACCATCATCGGTGCCGCGCTTCCGATGCTGGCTAAGTTGGCAAAGCTGGATCCTGCGGTCGTCGCTACTCCTGCGATTACCACCATTGTCGACGTCACCGGGCTCATCATCTATTTTGGCAGTGCGAAGGTTGTCCTTGGGATTTAGTTTTCCGGAGGTATCACTTCAAAAAACGCAAATCTCAGAACGCCTGCGTCGACCATGAAACCGATTAAACCGATTTACTATGTTGAGCCCGAGGCCGCTTCCGTCGCATCGCTCGACGATGTCCCGAAGGCGTTGCTTGAGACTTCTCGCTCCGTGGCTGCTCCGCGCTTCCTGGTCGGCTGGCGGGAGTGGCTACAGCTGCCAGAATTTGATGTCCCTGGAATCAAGGCAAAGGTCGATACTGGTGCACGCAGTTCCGCGCTGCACACTGCGGAATACGAGATGTACGAATCGGGCGACGGTGAACAAAGGGTCCGATTTGTCCTTCATCCAATCAAAGGCAGTCAGTTCGTGCGCGAATGTGATGCACCTGTGACTGGCGTTCGCGAAGTGAAGGATTCTGGTGGACACGCTGAACTGCGACCCTTCATCACAACCACAGCGATGATCGGTGTGTTCTCGTGGCCGATCGATATCAGCCTCACGAACCGAGAGGGGATGCGCTTCCGCATGCTGCTTGGTCGTGCAGCGCTCAAAGGATACTTTTTGGTGGATCCGGATTATTCTTATTTGATGAGTAAAAGCCTTTTACATCGCTATAAATCACACACATCCTAGCGAATTCCTGTTGCCGCCCTGATTTCCGGTGGCTCCGCTCGTTCCTCATCTTTATGAAAATCGCAATCCTTTCTCGCGACAGCAAACTTTATTCGACTCGACGCCTTGTCGAGGCGGGGAAGGAACGCGGACATGAGGTAAGGGTGGTCGATTACCTGCGGTGTCACATGAACATCGCGACCCACCGGCCACAGATTTACCTGGGCGATGAGTCGCTTCACTTCGATGCCGTCATCCCACGCATCGGTGCATCCCACACGTTTTACGGGGCGGCAGTGGTGAGGCAATTTGAGATGA
>JAQCER010000663.1 GCA_027618625.1 Verrucomicrobiota bacterium | reverse complement strand
CAAATATATTGGGATAGTTCGTTTGTAAATATTCGTTTGTCTGTATCACACCCGGTCTGACTGTCAGAAAGTTTCCCAGGCGGAAGTAATACGGCGCGTCGTGGCGTTGGCTGAGAGCCCCCCAGCCAAGCCAGACCCGGCGGAGCAATTGCAAAAGCTCCTTCAGTCCGGGGAAGGCCTCCCAGCAGGAACCGCTAAAGCTTATCTGGCTGAAGTGAAGGCGGCTCGTAAGCAGTGGCGATCCTCATGATCTGTCTGGACACGAACTACCTGATCCTCGGTCTTGTCCGAGGCAGTGCGGAAAGTGCTAGGTTGCTAAAATGGAAGCAGTCCGGTGAATCACTCGTGACCAGCGCCACCTGCTGGTATGAGTTCCTGTGTGGCCCGATCTCGCCCCTACAAATGCAAACCATGCGATCGTTACTGGATCAGATACTTGTTTTTGGTGAACCCCAAGCCGCCGCTGCCGCCCAGTTGTTCAATGCCGTGGGTCGCAAAAGAACACTCCGGATCGATGCGATGATCGCTGGCACGGCTCAGGCTGCCGGGGCTAAACTCGCCACGAACAATCAGAAAGACTTCCTCCTTTTCCAGCTACACGGGCTCCAACTGGCCTAGCTCGTTCCGGTAATCCAACGGTGGATCTTGGCACCCGCACTTGCAACTGCCTACAGGAGCCGATGCATGGAGTTCGCCGTGTTCATCGCCCCAACCATTCGACTCTTCTTGCTATGCTTCCTGGCCTCACATCCTGAGATGCTCTCGCTTTCGCGTGAGACTGAGGCTCTGGATTTCAATCGCGACGTCCAGCGGATCCCGAGGAACGGATGCCGCCTGCGGATTTCGCGAAACAAGCCGCTTAAGCAGGAACAGATCGATATCCTCAAGCAGTGGATTGCGGAGGGGGCGAAGTACGAGAGGCACTTGGCCTTCGTGGCACCGGCGAAGCGCGCCGTGCCCGAGGTGGGTGGCTGGGGACACAACAAGATTGATCGTTTTGTCCTCGCGCGCATGGCGGCGGTGGAGCTGCACCCCAAACAGGCAGAAACGGCAGCCAGCCAGGAGAAAATCATCCTTACAATCCAGTCCACTACGGAGGGGGGCGGGACTGTCTTTACAAAGTGAAAGATCAATAGTGCCATTGGCAAATCCGTTCCCACATTTGGAGAACGCTAGGCTGGAATCGTCCGTCTCTCTTTTGCAGCGAGGAAGCCAGGTTTCGCTTCGGATTAGGAGTAGGAGGGAGCGTGGCTTTTTGCCTTTAGAAACGTGAGACCGTCCGTCTCGGCGGTCTACCCTATCCCGCCACTAGATCATAGCCGCGCCAGTCGGTGATGGTGACGTTCGTGAACTGGCCTACGGGCAGCGACTTGTCGACGTAGACGGTGGTGTCGATGTCTGGGGCATCCATCTCGCTGCGGGCGACACCGGGTTCTTCCACAAGGACTCGCAGTTGCTTGCCGATGAGAGTTTCGTTGTGCTTCTCAAGGCGTGACTGGATGGTGGCCATGGCGTCGTTCCAGCGGCGCTGGCGGGTGCCTTCGTTGATCTGGTCTTCCATCTTGGCAGCGCGGGTGCCGTCTTCCTGGGAATATTCGAAGATGCCGGCGCGTTCGAATTTTGCTTCTTCGATGAACTCTAACAATTCCTCAAAATCTTCCTCGGTCTCACCGGGAAAGCCTACGATAAATGTGGTGCGGATGGCGATGTCTGGGATGCCAGCGCGCATGCGACGGATGAGATCGCGGATGTATTCGCCATCGGTTTCGCGGCGCATTTGTTTCAACATGTGATCGCTGATGTGCTGCAGCGGCATGTCGACGTATCGGGCGACTTTTTTGCTCTCGGCAATGGCCTGAATGAGTTCATCGCTCCAGTGCGCCGGGTGGGTATACAGCAGGCGGATCCAGAATTCGCCCTCGATCTCATTGAGCGCGCGGATGAGCGTGGCCAGTGATTCACCGCGGGTGGAATCGACCGGGCTGCGAGGATTCGGGCGGCCATCCTCCCAGCGATCCATGCCAAAGTAAGTCGTGTCCTGCGAGATGAGGTTCAACTCTTTCACGCCGCTGGCCACCAGCTGCTCGGCCTCGCGCACGATGCTCTCCTGCGAGCGGCTGCGGTGGCGACCGCGGATCTGCGGGATAATACAAAAAGAGCACGGGTGATTGCAACCTTCAGCAATCTTCACGTACGCGTAGTGCTGCGGAGTCAGCCGGAAGCGCGGCGTCGTGTAGTCGGGTATGTAGTTCGGTTTCCGCGTGACCAGATTGTCAGGCGCATCACCGTCGATGCGATCTTTGTCGATCAGCTGCTGGATGATGGGCGCGACCGAGGTGATCTGATCAAGCCCGATGAAGGCATCGACTTCAGGCATCAGCTCCGGCAGTTCCTTCGAGAACCGCTGCGACAGGCAACCTGCGACAATGATTTTCTGCCGGGCCTTCGTTTCCTCGCGCCCGTCGACAGCATCATGGATCGCGCCGATGCTCTCTTTTTTCGCCATGTCGATAAACGAGCATGTGTTGATGATCAGGACGTCCGCAAGCTCCGCCTCAGGAACCATGACCATACCCGCTTGCTGCAGGTGTCCGATCATGATTTCTGAGTCGATGAGGTTCTTTGCGCATCCTAGTGAAACGAGGCCGACTTTTATCATGGTCGCCCACTATAGGAGGAAAGTGCCCGTTGGCTAGTCCCATTCCGAGCGGGCCGAGCGGGTAGAGCGGGCGATTTTTCTCAAAGCTTCAGGCGCGGTGGTCTGCCTGCCTCTTTGGGACATCAAGAAACTGCTCGCGGACCAGTGGAGGAATGCGCTAATCTTGAAAGGCAACGATGATGACGTTTCCCACGAAGACCCGGCTGCTGTTTTTTGAAAAGCTTTCCGCCCTTGTCGGCAGTGGAATGTCGGTGGTGCAGAGCCTGGAAGATCTTCGAAGAAGGGAGACTGGAAAGCTGGATTCAGCACTAGCAGCCGTTCAGTCCAGAGTTCATGAAGGGGTATCCCTCGCGGAGTCAATGGAGGATTCTGGCTTGGCAGACCAGACGCATCTGGCAATGTTGACCGCGTGCGAAAAAATCGGACGACTTGACGAAGGGCTCATTCGGGTGGCTAGCGACTGGAGAGTGAGAGTGGCTCTTGCCGGAAAGGCACGCGCAGGATTTTTCTATCCGCTCCTCATGGTTCATCGTTCATCTCAGCATTCTCGTTCCATCGATAAGAGAGCATTGAGCCACCATAGATGACACCGGATGGACTAAGAATCCGGTAAAGCTGCAGCAAGCTATTCGTCTCGCATCCAGTCTTGCCGCGTGTTAAGAAGGCACGCATATGAAGGCCATCGGATTGCTGCT
>JAQCER010000002.1 GCA_027618625.1 Verrucomicrobiota bacterium | reverse complement strand
CCGGCGGAGACCCGTCTGTTGAGCAGTGCGCCCACCCTGGCTGCGTATCAATATTCAGCGCGTCCGTTTTCGCTATCGATGAATGTTGCGTGGTTCAAGCGCGGAGAAACTGTGGGGCAAATAGTAGAATTTGCACGGCTCGACAGCCAGATTGCCCGCGACGGCGAAATCATCACCACCGCGCGCTACTTTGTGAAGACCCGACAAGGACAGACGCTGCGTGTGCGCCTGCCCGATGGTGTCCGGCTGTGGGATGCAAAAGTAAACGGCCAGACGGTGAGTGTGCGCATCGAGACCGACGTGAATACTGCGGATGGAGTCGGTGGCAGTTACCTTTTGGTCCCGATTTCCTCAAGTGCGGGCACTGCTGCCGACCCTGGATCTGCGGTCGAGGTTGCGATCCGCATTGGCCACAAGTCATCGGACAACGAGACGCCAGTATTGTTGTCGCCGACAGTGGATGCGCCGGGCTTGATCGCCGAGTGGCATGTCAAAGCGGACGAGGGCCGGCGATTGCTGCCGGATGAATCCGCAGGTCTCAGCATTGGTCATTCACCTTTACCGAAGTCGGGTTACACCGTGCTGACGGGACGCCGATTGCTGCCCATGATGGCGCTCATTTCCTTTGGCGTGCTGGTGGCGTTTCTGCTGCAGCGCAATGCCAAACCGAATGGCGTGCGGCACATTCTCGGATTTCTAGTGCTCGTGCTTGCGATGGGTGGCACCGGGTTGTTGGCGTTCGATCAGTTGGATCGTCCAATCGTCGTTGCCTCTGAATTCAGTGTGTCCTTTACCGCGACCGGTGCGGATCAGGTGCTGACCGTGCCGCTTCACAATGTTCCACTGTGGAAGGCACTGGTGTCATGGACAGGTGTGGTGGAAGTGGTAGCCGGTCTCGTGTTGTTGATGATTGGGTTAAGATCCGGGCGCCGCACTGGTGCCTGCTGCAATGGTTGGGCGCTGGCTGGGCTACTTGCGGTCAGCGCTGGATTGCTCACGCAACCTGGTGGCGCACCTTGGTTCCTGGCGTGGATGGGGCTCGTGTTGCTACTGGTAGTATTCCATCAAGTGCGCACCTGGCCGAAGCTGCCCAAGGATCCGACCCCCGCGCCTCCACCTGTTCCAGACGAGCCAAGCGGAAGTGGTGCCACAGCCACGATTGTCATCGCGGGCCTGTTAGCCTTGGCCTTTGGTGCGACTCCCGAGAAAGCCCAGGCTGCGGACAGTCGTGGTGCCGATTCGATCGTCCAGCAATGGGAGATCAACGATGGTCGCCTGGTAGCGTCCGCCACGATTACGCTGACCGCACGGGAAGGGGAGACGTTCGAGATCCTGCGCTCGCCTGCCACATTGACCAGCTTCGAAGGTCAAGGCCTGCAGCTGCGCAAGCGCGAAGTGAGCGGTGTCGCCGTATATCTATTGGTGCCAGAGAATGCGGGAACATTCACGGGAGTCGCAACCTACGAGCTGCCTGTGGATCTAGCGCAAGGCGTCACCCTGCCGACTGGCGCGGCAGCGGTGCAGTCGGTGGAAGTGAAAGTAACGCAGGCAGGCTGGCGGTTCAGTTCCGCCGAGGCGGTTCGAGTCGAACCGATCGAAGCAGGGGAGGGGGCAAGTGCTGCACGGTTGGTGCTGCGTCCAGGGCCCTCTGCGGGAATCACCTTTCAACTGGCAGGTCGTGACATCGATGCCGAGGAAACGCGCTACTTTGCCGAAACGCAGAATGCATTCATCTGTGGGCCGGGCGTCGTCGATGCGCGCCACCACGTGGTCGTGCGTCCGTCGCAGGGCAAGGTTTCGCGAATGAATCTGAGCGTGCCTGCTGGCTTCACCGTAAGTTCCGTGAATGGACCTGTAGGCCAGTGGCGGTTCGATCCAGACAGCCGTGCGTTGACGGTCGACATCGAGCCCGCCCAGAGCTCCGCATTTCAACTGCTCATCGAGAGCCAGATGACCACCGGGACCTTGCCAGTGAATGTGAATCTTCAGGCGCTGACGGTCAATGGCGCGGCCAGTCAGGTGGGGAAAGTAGGGCTGGCGTTCACCACTGACGCGCAGCCCGAAGCAGTGGTGCCGGGAACATTGTCCCCAGTGAACATCACCGACTTTTCGTTGGGCCTCGACAACGACAAGCGCGGTGCAGGTGATCAGGTCGCGCTGCGCAACGTCTACCGCTACGGTGAAGATGGCGGTGCGGTGGCGCTGACCGTGGCACCTGTGAACTCGGAAGTGCGGGTTGAGGCGCGTCAGGTTTTGTCGCTTGGCGAGGAACGACTGGTGCTCGCAATTGACCTGGACGTGGACATTTCGCGTGCCGGATTATTCCGCCTGACGCTGCCATTGCCAGATGGATTCGATCTCGAAGGCGTGAGCGGCAGCGCATTGAGTCACTGGACGGAAGCCACGGAAGAGGCCGGGCAAAGGGTTGCCACTCTGCATCTCAACGGACGCACACTCGGGCGGCAGACGTTCACGATATCGCTGTCTGCGCCTTCACCAGGAGCGCAGGACAATTGGCCGGTTCCCCGTATTCAAGTGCGCGAAGCCACGCGTCAGGCTGGTCAATTAACGGTCACACCAGAGCGCGGAATTCGCATCCGTCCAGAGAGTCGTCAGAACGCATCGCAGCTGGACAGTCGTGAGCTTTCCGCCAACCAGCCAGGAACACTGGCGTTTCGATTGCTGCAGGCAGACTGGCAGGTCGTGCTGGATGTGGAAAAGCTCGACTCCTGGGTGACGGCGCGATCGTTGCAGGAAGTGACATTGCGGGAAGGCGTGACGCAGACGCGACTGGCCATCCGATACATTATCGAGAATGCCGGGGTCAAAACCGTGCGGCTCACATTGTCTGGTCTGACCGCAGAGGAACAGAACAGCGTGCGTGCCAGTGGGAAGGATGTTAGTGAAATCGTCAAAGTTCAAGGAGTTGCCAATGCGTGGGACGTGCAGTTCCGCCGCAGCGTTCTGGGCGAGACCGATGTGCAGATCGAATACCAGACGGCATCCCAGCACGCTGGCAATGGGACGGAAAGCATCGCGGTGCCGGTGCTGGACGGAGTGCGGCAGTCAACTGCCTATGTTGCGGTGCGTGTTTCCGGTCGACTTGATCTGCTGGCACCGGCATTTCCTGGTGGCTGGCAGGCGGTCGATTGGATTGCTGTTCCAGAAGAGCTGTACACTCCCGCCGATACTAGCGTGCCCGCATTGGTCACGCGAGTTTCCGAGCCCACGGCTCCTTTGGGGCTCAGTGTCCGACGTCACGCGGTAGCCGACTCGCTGAAGTTGCGTGTGCAACAGGGGAAGATCACGACGGTGCTTGGAACGAGTGGCAGTGCGGTGACGGAAGCGCAGTTCGATGTCGAAGTCGTTGAACAAAGCACGCTGGAGATGAACTTGCCGATCGGTGCGCGACTGTTCAGCGTTTTTGTCAATGATCAGAGCGTCAATACGGTATTCGAAGGTGACGCCTATCGCTTTCATGTGAAAGCGCGTGAGGATTCTCCGACTGCAAACATCCGGATGACATGGTCGATGGCTCTCAGTGGCACAGCCGATCAGTGGAAGCTCGTCGGGCCGGAGCTTGGCGTGCCGCTGGAGAATATTTCCTGGCGCGTCATTGTTCCTGAGGGATTCGACTTTGACTTCAAGAACGGATCGCTGCAGGAAGTGGAAGGCCACGCGGGCATGCAGGTATTCACTCTGTCGCAATACGAGGAAGGCCTCCGCAATCGCAAGGTAGTTCAGGAGAAGGAAGCGATCAATCTTCTCAATCGCGCCAACACCTACCTGCAGAAAGGCGAGCAGGAGAAAGCGCGATCGGTCTTGCAGATGGCATCGGAGTCGAGCGCGCTCGATGATGCATCCAATGAGGATGCGCGGGTGCAACTGCGGGAGCTGCAGAATTCGCAAGCTGTGGTCGGATTGAATACCATCCGGCAGCGCTCCTATCTGAACAACGGCAGCAGCGTCGAAGACTTCGGCTTCCAGCGCAACGAGCAGTTCGAGCAATCGGCATCGCAGAACCCGCTCATGCGCGGAACTCTGAACTACGATCCTTCCCAGGTGGATCAATTGCTCGCCGGTAACTCCGCCCAGGTCACCAGCGCCCTCAAGCGCATGGCCGATCGCATCGTCAGCCAGCAGGACGCCGCAGAGCCCGCCTCTCAAGCCATCGAGTCGCAATTGCCCGAACACGGCAGCATCTACACATTCGCCCGCAGCGTGCAAGTCGCCGGTGGCGCTCCCTTGGAGCTCAACTTTTCCATCACCCGCACAGAAGAGCCGAATCTCTGGAACGTAGTGGGAATGTTAGTTGGAGTGACATTGCTGTTTGGATGCGTCCTCGGTGCGCGCGTGCGGAGGGCGTAGAAATAGACTCTACTCAGCCATCTCCTCGACATCGACCGTCTCTTCGGTTGCGGGCAGGGCTCGTCTTACTTCGGGTTCGGGCGAAGTGGTATTACTGTCTTGCTCTCGGGGTGGCGCATCGTCCGGAAGGATGAGCTTGTAGAGTTCGTCGCGGAAGACCGGGTCTTTCTCGTGAAGCAGGTTGTAGAGGTCGTGCTGGTAGGCGCGTTCCTTGAGAGTTGGGATGGTGGCGATGAGGGCATCGCGTGCGGTCGGGAGGTCGTCGTCGAGCCAGGTTTCGTAGATATCGAGAGCGGCTTCCTTACGGCGCTCAGGGGCTTCGATTTGTTGCGACCATTGCAATGCTGCAATTGGCTCCGACGTGGCCAGGCTGGAGGTGAAGGTTGCCAGCGTAGTGTCTCTGAGGTCTCCGCTCGGAAGTGCGGCGGCCCATTGTCCGGCGACTTCTGGTTGTGAATCGGCCCACTGGCTGGCGAGGGTAACGTAGGCTGCCTGGGCTTCGCTGGCACCGGGTGGCACGTTTGTTCTCAGCCAGGCGGCGAGTGCGCCCGGATCGTTCTCCGCCCATCCGGCAGCGAGGTTGACGATCGCCCGGCTGCGAACGCCCGGGTCATCCTGATCGGCTACCCACTTTGCTGCGGACTCGGGTTCGGCGCTGGCCCACGCGTAGGTGAGTGCGCCAGTCAGCCGCGAAATCATGTCGGCATCGAGCTCGGTTTCCTCGCTGGTGCTCAGGTCACTCAGCCATTTAGCTGCATTGTCAGGATCGCTTCGGCCCCACACCGACAGAAGCGCGAAGGCTGGAATCAACTGACCACCGGCGAGGGATTGTGCTGCCCATTGCGCCGCAGACTCGGCATCGATGTTGCCCCAGGCTGCGCCGAGTTCCTGGTGTGCCTCGTCGCGGAAGGTTCCGTTCGGCAATGCTGTCGCCCAGTCAGCTGCCTGGCTCGGATTTTTTTCGACCCAAACTTCCATCAACCGCGCAAGTCGGTCGTCGCGCAGCTCGGTGGCCTCCGGGAGATTCGCTACCTCTGCGGCGGCGAGTTCTGGCTGGGTGGCCAGCAGTTGTTCAAAAGCATCGGTCGTGAGTGCTGCACGCGGAATGCTGTTTGTGCTTACATTGTTGGCGGAAATTTCAGTCGTGGCGGTGCCATGAGTAGCGCCCGAGGAAGCGTGAGCCGCTTCCATCGGAGGTTTGTTTGCCGGCGCTGTCTCCATCCTGAGCATGAAATACCCAATGGCAACCAGCCCAATTACCACAGTCGCCAGGGTGCCTGCCCGGAACGGCTTCATACCCCGGGCGGTGCTGTCATCATAGCGCTATTTGCTGATGATGTATTTCCGACCGATGGTGTCGGACTCGTTCCCGGCGGCATCGATTGCACGGATATAAATGCGTCCGTGCTGGCCTTTTTTGAACGTCGCAAGGACGACAAAATCGGTGCTGGTCGCGTCGGCTTCTGTGAGGATCGCTTTGCGCCACCGGCTTGAACCTTCGATCCGGTAGAGGACTTCTTTGACTCCGACCGCATCCGTCACTGTTCCGGAAACTGTCACTTTGCGCGTTACGGTTGCTCCCGTGTCTGGAGTCGAAAGTGTGACTTCTGGAGCGATGATGTCTGGCGTTACCGGGGCCTGAGCGTGCAGTGTCGAGGTAAGGGCCAGACAGCCCGCAATCGCGAATAGAGATCTCTTCATGGAGAGGATCTTAGCACCATAATCTCTTGAATCCAGCTCAAAGATGCGAGGGTTTTCCTTGATATTTGAGATCTCCCGAATTCTGTAGACATTTTTGCTCGCCGAGCGCCATCTTTCCAGCCAATGCGTGTCCTTCTTTCCAAATTCTGGTGGTTCATCGTGATCGTGTTTGTCGCTGCGACGGGATATTTCCTGACCCGTACCGGCGACCTGAAGGTCGATGCTGATGTCGAGGTGCTCTTTGACAATGTCGATCCGAGCCTGGAGAAGTTCATGCAGAATCAAGAAGTCTGGGGCGCGGATGAGTACGCGATCTTCTGTGCCACGGTGGACGAGTGGTTCACCGCCGAGAGGTTGAAACTGGCCCAGGAGATCGAAAGTGATCTTGCGAAAGAGGTGCGGCATTGCCGATTGGTGGCATCGATGGGTGAAATTCCGCTTCTGCGTCAGAAGGACAACCCCAGTATCTTTGGCTTGATGAGCGGGCTGCAGACGCCGTTCTCCGATGGGATCGACATCGAACGTGCCAGGGCGGAGGTGCTCGACCATGAAATGGCAAAGGATAATTTGATTTCCGGCGACGGTCGCAATCTGAGTTTCCTCGTCTTCCTTGATGATAAGAATGCCGATAAGACGGCGCTGGTGGGCGCTGAAGAATTGACTCGTCGGAGACTGGAGATGGTTGGAGATTTGCGACGCCTGCAAATGAAGTGGAGGGACAACGGCGACCCGGTGATCACCCAGATTTCCGGTTTCCCGGTAGTCCTCACGAATTTGATCGAACACGTTCGTCACGATCTACGGGTGTTCACTATCGCATCGGCGGTATTGTTTTTTCTGGCGCTGCTGATTGTTTATCGCAGCATTGCTTATGTGCTGGCGGCGCTGGTGTCGTGCGCGGTGCCGGTCATCTGCGTGGTTGGAGTCATGATTGTCCAAGGGATGACTCTGACGATTATCACGTCGAACTTGCCGCTGCTGCTGTTTGTGCTGATGTTACCCTACGCGATTTATGTGATCGAGCGCTACTGCGAACGACGCACGGTCGAGCTGAACGGTGAACCGGTGTCGGATAGCCTTGCGTTTGCCGTGCGCTCGGTCTTTGTGCCTTGCCTGTTTTCCAGTCTGACGACTATAGCAGGGTTCCTGGCCTTGGGCCAAAGTCCGATCCCTCCGGTGAAATCCTTCGGAACGATGATGGCGATCGGGATGGCTGTCGGACTGGTCATCGTGTTGCTGTTGCTGCCGTCCTTCCTGCGATTGTTCGGCGACCGCATTGCGACTCCCGCGAAATCGATCGATGCCTCCTGGATGCGCAAACTGGTGCGGGGGTTCGAGAATGCGTGCATCAAGCACCGCCTTGGGGTGCTGCTGTTGAGCGGTGTGGTATTTGTTGTGTGCGTGTTAGGGGCGATGCGAATCACGGTGGAGCAAAAATTCACGCACTACTTTTGGGAGAGTAGCGAGGCTTACCAGGGACTGGAATACATTGATCAGAAACTGGGCGGGCTGATGCCGCTGGAGGTGGTGATGACGGCGGAGGATCCCAGCTTTTGGACGGAAGACAAGGGTCAGGCTGCGCTCGAAGCAGTGGAGGAATTTTTCCGGCCGCTGTCAGGCACGGGCAATCTGTCGTCCCTGCGGTCAGTGCGGGACGAAGCGCGCAAGGCCTTTCCTGCGATGCCTGTGCACCAGATCATCGCGCTGATTCGCACTGCTTCTCCGGAGTTTCTAACGCAGTACCTGACGAAGGATGGTAAGACGGTGCGCATCACTGCGCGGATGAAAGAGACCGATCCGACCTTGAAGCGGCTGGAGTTGCTGGAGCAGCTTGACGCCCACCTTGCAGGCAAAGCGGAGCTCAGTGGACTCAAAGTCGAAGTGACCGGTGCATTTGTGCTCTACGCTCAGGTGTTGCGCACGCTCGTTGACAGCCAGCGGGATTCCTTTCTGCTCGTGTTAGGGGCGATCCTGGTGATGCTTTTCGTTCTCTTTCGTTCGCTCGTTTTTCCATTCATTGTGATGTTGCCGCAAGTGCTGCCAGCGGTGGCGATTCTTGGAATCATGGGCTGGGTCGGCATTCCGCTCGATCTCGTCACGGTGATGATCGCCTCGATCGCGATGGGAGTGGGGGTCGATGCAGCCATTCAGTACACCGTGCGCTACCGCATCGAACTCGCGGTTACTGGCGGCGACCGGGAGGAAGCCCTGCGGCGGTCCCATCGCACCATAGGACGGGCGATCTGGGTCTCTACCACGGTCATCGTCGTCGGTTTCTGCGTGCTCATTCTATCCGATTTCTTCCCCTCGGTCTGGTTCGGAGTGTTCACTGGTATCGCAATGTTGATGAGCCAGTTTGCTGCGTTGACCACCCTGCCATCGCTCTTCCTGGTAACGGGATACCCAAAAAATGCCCTGCAACGGCTGGATTGATGCAACGGAGCCGTGTAACGTGTGGTCAACTCACCTTGATTTTTCGCTTCGGCGCACATAGGGTGCTGGAATTCGATAAACTTTCAGTTAGCAACCCAGGATTATGATTCGAAAACTGTCCACCGCAGCCGCTTCCCTGCTCACTGCAGGAGCACTCACTTCTTGTTTTACTCTGCCATTCAAGCGCCAGCCTGAGGTGCAGCCAGTGCAGGAAACGCCAAAGGAGAAGCCTGCGGACAAACCGAAGGCAAAACCAAACCCGCCTGCTGCACCAGTCGCCGAGGCCAATGCCTACTACGAGACGGGTGCAGCGAGCACGTCCTTCTTTGTAGCGAGGCCTGAATCCGACAAGACCGATCGCCTACCAGACAAGATCTTGCGCAGGGGGACGGTAGTGCAAGTGTTAGTGCCAAAGGCCGGTTCGGGTTGGTCAAAGGTTAAGCTGGTCGACGCTCAGGTTGGCTATGTGCTGCTCTCCGAACTCGATGTTGTCGCTGCCAGTGTGCGACCGTCCGGTTTCCCGACGCGAGGCAGTGGCATCGATACCGCTTTGGATCTTCCAGAGCCACCCACTGCGGTGTCGCCATCGCCATCGCCCGGTGCAACAGGCTCGACCGACACCATCAGTCTCGACGGTCTCGATCTTGAGGTGCCGAGTTCTTCTTCTGGACTTCCCGTGGCTCCTGAATCTTCAGGATCGAGCGGTCTCGACGACATCTCCTTGGACAATTTGCCTGGTCTGTAGTTCCGGCAGTCTTATTCGGGCATCCGATGTTCTACAACCGGTTCGGATCAATCTTGCGATGACGGCCGTTGAATGTATCGGAGATTTGCGTCAAAAACTTTTCGCCCTGGTCGTTGATCGAAAGGGTATTGATGACCAGCTTCCGTCCTTCGTAGAGTCGCTTGTAGTTTGCCTCGACGAGTTTGATCAGCTCTTCGTGAGGTACCTTGCCATTCTCGTTGCGGGTATTGGGTTCGCCATCCGAAAGGACGAAGATGGTGGACGGAAGAAGCTCCATTGCTGCGACAATTCCCAACTCGATGCGCGAGCCACCACTGGTTCCTTCCAGCCCTTCTATCTGGCCTGGATAGATTGCATAAAAGCGCGATCCCCATGGATCTTCGGAACCTTCTGGATCCCCCGCGAATGCCTGTGTCCGGGTGCGCTGGACTTTTTCCGGGTTGAAGTAGGGTTCCATAAACTTGATCGCTTCCTTGATGTTGTCCTTGGTGGCGGGCACGCTCTCTTTGCGAAAGGCATCGGCATCATCAGCGTAACAGATGATGTTGAAGCTGGTGCTGGAGCCGAAACTGTTGATGGTCTTGTTGATTTCACGGCGGATGGCGGCGATACCCTGATCGCCGCAATTACGGGGCATGCTGGAGGAGGTGTCGATCACCAGAATGATATTTTTGCCGCCACCCTTCAGTCCCATGAAGGTGGTGCCGCCGAAGCCGCTGCCCATGCCACTGAAGCCCAGTCCATCCGCATCGCCGAGGCCGGTGCCGAAGTCTAGCGGGTCGTCGACTGCTGGTTCGATTTCCGGGGCACTGATCGGCGCAGCGATGCTGCTGGCGACGATTGGGTTGGACGCTTGCGCGCTGGGTCTTGCAGGTCGCTCGGTCACCCTCGTGTGCATTTCCTGTTGTTTGACCTGCTCCTGGGGATCGTAGCCTTCGGTGATGACCACCATCGGTGGTTGCCGATTTCTCATCGCCCCGATGGCGATGTACATGAACGCTCCGATGAGTGCTGCGTGCACCAGCAGGGCTGCGGTCATTCCCAGTAGCGCCGTCGTCCGCCGTTGTCTGAGGGTTTCGCGCCGTTGTTCGACGAGCGGATCAGGAAAGGCACGTTGCCTCGAGATCAACACGGACGGGAGGATGTTCTTATCTTGAGGCATGGATGAGCGGTTCGATTGCTTGTCAAACAACGGAGGCAATGGATAAGGTGAACGATAGATAGCACGAAGGGGCAGCTTTGCACCAGCTTTGAGTCAAACGGCCACACCGAATTTTGTGCCCTAAAACATTAATATTAAGTGAATTGTGTGGTATTTTCAGTGCGACAGAATCTTCGAGCCTCTTCAGGAATCGTGCCTTCAGGCGACGGTTCTAGCGGTGATCAGGCGAGTAAGGGTTCGCGCAGCTCTGGCGATGAGCGGGATGAGCGGGATGAGCCGAAATCCTTGTGCGAATGAGCCAGAATGGGTTAAAGCTCTCGCTAGTGAAGAAGGTAAACCCTATAACGTTGCTGCTACTGGCTCTGCTGGTAGTGCTCGGCACGCTGCCGTTTGCAAAAATCGGCGGCTTCGACTTCGTCGCCTACATGGATCGCGTGACCATCGAGGACGCCGATGCGGGACGGTTTCGATACATCAATGATCACGTGCAGGAAGGGCTTACGCCGGAGAATGCAGCCTGGGCATTCAGCACCATGCAGTTCAGTCCTGAGCCACTTCTGGGTGACATCTACCGGCGGTTTTCGTGGCATCCGCTAACTTGGCTTTCGCTGCTGGCGGATTCGACGTTCTGGAAGATGGACCCCGGTGGGTTTCACCTGACCAATCTGGGGCTGCATCTGATGAGCACCGTGTTATGCTATCTGGTCGCGATGCGACTGACGCGAAGTAAGTTCGTCGCATTCTGCACAGCGGCGCTATTTTGTGTCCATCCAC
Organism: Verrucomicrobiota bacterium; assembly: GCA_027618625.1. Lineage (GTDB taxonomy): Bacteria > Verrucomicrobiota > Verrucomicrobiia > Verrucomicrobiales > DEV007 > JAGROY01. The sequence continues at coordinate 9,094 of JAQCER010000002.1, read as the reverse complement.
TGCAAAGTAACGTTGTTGGCTGGGTTTCGGCCCGTCCGGCATTGCTAGGCGGTTTCTTCTTCTTTCTTAGTATGCTGATGTATCTCCGCTTCGGTGATATCCAGCGTGGCCAGCCAGGCCGGAAGCTTTATTTCTTGCTGTCGGTGCTCGCCTGCCTCTGTGCGGTTCTGTCAAAGACGTCAAACTTGATCCTTCCTCTGTTGTTTGTTCTCACCGACTGGCGCTTTCATCGCAAGGGCTTCGATCGGGATAAGGTGTTCAAACTAGGCGAACTGCTGAAGCGGCAGCTCGCTGACAAGTGGGCTTACTTGGCAATGTCAGTGGCAATTGTCGTGGTCGCATCGCCATTCCGGTTCATCCACAGGCAACCGATGGCCGAAGATTTCAATTACGGTAACTTCTTCACTGGAGTATTTTCTCACTTCGGTAGTTACCTTGAGCACATCGTGTATCCGGTCAATCTGCTGCCGTTGTATTTGCCTTTTCCGGCAGCGAAACTTGGGTACCTGCATTTCGCCATCGGTCTACTCTGTTTCTTCGTGATTTCGGGAACTGTGTGGTCTATGCGGCGGACGAAGCCACAGCTGGTTTTCGGATGGATCTGGTTTCTTATCTGCCTGCTGCCAGTGGCGGGAATCGGGAACGTGCGCTTCAGCTTCACCATCGACTATGAGCTATATGCAGCATTGTTTGGATTGTTCTTCAGTGTGACATCCATTGCATTTCGCTGGGGCGCGAGTTCGACGTCGAAGTCGTGGGGCGTGTTCGCCGTTTTCGTTATCCTGATTGCGGCGTGCGGTATCGGATCATTCGTTAAAGTTGGCGGTTGGAAAGACACGGCTTCCCAGATTGCTCAGATTCGTGCTCGCAGCAAGATAGGCGCGGATTTTTACGAGCAGTGGTTGCTGCCTCGCCAAGGGGCAGTGGGCAATCTTGCCGAGGTGAAGGAACAGAAAGAATTGTTGCAAAAAGCAGTGGATTTGAAGAGTTCCGGCAACACTGCCGAGGCGATTACGGCGTTCCTGGCCTTGCGTGAGAAGGATCCGAAAGATCCCAGGCTGGCGCATGTGCTGGGACAGCTTTATGAAGCGACCGATCCCGAAAAGGCTGCCCAGTACTTCACGTTCGCCTGCGACTTGACGGACAATAACGATGCGACCTATCTGCACGATGCGGCCCTGTTTTTTCTCAATCAACGCAACGCCGCGAAGGCGACGGAGTTTTACAATCTCGCCAATGGGGCATCCAATAAGACGCCTGAGATGCAGAAACTACTGGAGACCCTGGAGCGTGAGATCATGAACCTCTCGCAATAGTCCAATGGGAAAACCGAAGCGTAAAGGCCAGCCAGCGAAACCGACAGCTGATCGCAGGAGAAGTTGCCTGCGCACCATCGGGCAAACGCTGTTGATTGTGGTCGCCCTCACGGGTGCGGCGTTGTTTCTCTTTACCCGGCATCGGATGAAGGGGCCCTACCGGGAATACGAGATCGATATGGCCTTTGTGTCTGCGCCCAGCAAGTCGACTGCGGCACCGTTGATGGTCGGTGTGGCCAAGCGAGACATTACTCCGGACATGGCTAACTACGATCCATGGCAGGATAACGACGGCAACGCGAAGTTCGAGATCGACCGCGGCGACACCTGGGAAGATCGCAATGGCAATGGCGACTTCGATTTTGTGTGGCTGGCCGGGTTCAACAGCAATCGCCCGGCGCTGGGTGTGAACGATCCCTTGTGGAGCCGGGCAATTGCCTTTCGACACCTCCAGTCCACCATCGTTCTGGTGACGATCGACTGTGTAGGCCTGACGCACGAGCGGATCATTCGCATGCGCAAAGCACTGCTGACAGAAGCACCGGGGATCGATCACGTCGTCTTTTCCGCAACCCACACCCACGACGGTCCGGACACCATGGGCATCTGGAGTTATCGACCGCTCATGTCCAAGTTCGATGAGGGCTATCTCAATCTGGTTCTCGACCGAACGGAAGACGCCGTGGTCGAGGCAGTTGCGAATCTGCAACCGAGTGCTGCCGCCTGCATGACCGCGGATCTTCCGCCCGAGGGATTCGTTCATGATTCGCGCATGCCGGAGGTCTTTGATCGTCACGTGTGCATTGCCCGTTTCAATAAACTGGATTCAGACGAAACGATTGCCACGCTGGTATCATGGGGCAACCATCCGGAGGGGTTTGGATCCGACAACTCACAGATCAGTTCCGACTTTGCACACTACTGGCGCGAAGGTGTTGAAGCCGTCGCAGGTGGTATGTGCCTCTATTTTCAAGGCCCGGTGGGAGGGCTGATGACTCCGCTGCATCTGGAAGTGCCCGTAGCGGGGACGAGTCAGACGATTAAAGAAGACGGACTTCAGAAGGTAAAGAACCTCGGTCAAAACCTGGCTGCCCGCACCGTCGAATTTCTTGCCAGCCCGGAACTCAGGCCGATGGAAGATCACAGGATTGCCGCAGTGGCGAAAACGATCTACGTATCGATCGATGGGCCGTACAAATATCCTGTGATGTTCGGCTTGATCCATCCTGGGTGGTATGGCGGAAAGGCAAAGACCGAGGTGAGCGCCCTGCGCATCGGTGACCTGGAGATCCTCACTTGCCCGGGAGAGATCTACCCCGAGATCGTTGATGGCGGCATTGAGGCGCCGGACGGTGCCGACTTTCCTGGCGATCCCGTAGAGGTTCCGCCGCTACGCCCGCAGATGGGGGGGCGCGTGAAAATGGTTTTCAATCTGGCTAATGATGAGCTCGGATACCTGATTCCGCGCACGCAGTGGGATGAGAAGCATCCATACACCTACGGGGACGAGAATGGGCCTTACGGTGAGGAGAATTCCGGCGGGCCGAACATTGCGGCAGAGGTTCACCGGGCATCCATCGGTGTGATCGGCGATCTGGCTGAATTGGTCAAGTAGGTGACTCCGGCGTCTTTTTCACTGGATTTTCGACGGGTTCCGCGATTGTGTGGAAAATCGTGAATCGTTCCATTGCTCACACCTTCCTTTTTGCGCTTTTTTCATGTCTCCTTGTGTGTGCTGGCGTGCAGTCAGCGCCAGGGCAGGAACTGGAAGCGAAACAACGGGAGCGACTGGCCGTAGCAACGCCGAAGCTGCTGGCAAAACTGGAACAGCACGCTCCGATCCACGTGATCGTTCTCGGCGACAGTGTCTCAAATTATTTCCTGCCCGGGGGAGCTGAAGACAGTGAAGTTTTTCTAAAGGCCTACCACAGCGAATTTTTGCGTCGCCTGGCGGACCGCTTTTTCTACACCGGCGGCGTGCGGGATATCAAACCACGCAAGGGCGATCCCGAGAACCTCTTTCCCAGCGTCGGGCCGGAGATCACAGTGCACAATCTGGCGCGCAATGGAGCGGTTGTTTTGCAGGCTCTTCAATGGTTGACCACCGACGCGTTCGACAATCCTTCTGATCTTGCTATCATCAACTTCGGGATCAACGATGCCGGGTCTCAGCTGGGCACGGTGCGTTACTCGCAGATTTTGAATCGCTGCGTGCAGTTGTGTATGGGCGCAGGCGCAGAGGTGCTGGTGTTAGGGTGCAGCGTGGAATCCGGCGCTGATCCGCGATTTCTCGTTGGCGCAACACGCCCGTACGCGATGGCGGCGAAGCGCGTGGCAGAAGCCAACGGCTCCACTTTCATCGATCTGGGAGATGCATCCGTGCGCGCGCCGCGACAGAAGGTGCCGAAGCGGGACGATGCATTTTCTTCCGCAGTGCGTACGCTTGAGACTACCCTGTTCAGTCACGATCCACCAGCTCCAGACAAAGTTCATCTCGCTGCTCGCGGTCACCGTCTGCTGGGGCGGGCACTGGCGGATCGGTTTTTCGACGGTGTTCCTGAGCGTGGGTACGAAATGAGTGCGATCTTTCATTACCCTCAAAAAGACGAGAAGCAGGCTGCGCTCTCGCTTAGGCTAGTGAACCGTTCGGACAAGGAGCGGAGCGGCGTGCTCTGCCCTCTGACCATAGGGCAAAGCTGGCGGCCGGCTGAGCAAGACTTGGCCTTCACACTTGCCCCGAGTGCCACGCTGGACATCAAGGTTCCTTACAATGCGGTGGATGATGATCCTTTCGACGGAAGGATCAGCCCATTTCATGGCATCATTACGACTTCATTCGTGATCGTCGATCAAGTGGAGCAGCGCCTTTATGATGTCGATTCTGTCTGTTACCCAGTAAGCGTTGACTGGCCGGTGCGCGGAATGATCGAAATCCGGGATCAGTTTTCGTTTACCGGTACGGTGAGAAACAATACCCGGGAAAGTCTTTCCGGACGTTACCGAGCTGAGTGGCACGGGCAGGTGCAGCAGGGAGAACTGCTGGTGGGGGCAAACGAAAAACAAGCCCTGACCTTTACGTTCAAAGTGCCGGAAGATGTCGACTATCGGGTTAAGGAATCGTTGACCCTGGAGGTGACTGCTGGCGGCAAGAATTACCGCTTTCACAGTCTGGTGGAAGCGAGCCGGGCGTTTTCCCTGAATCAGAGGATTCCTCTGGTGCACCGCACGGATTACTTGCCGAACGCTACCGGTGGTGGCGATGGCACGGACACGGCGATCGCAGAATTTCAGGCGAGTGAACGTGCGCTGCTGGTGATTGTCGACTTAAAGGACAAGCCCCTTGTGAGCGGTCCGGGTGCTGTCCGTGTCGATTTTACGCTGGATGCTCGGCCCTTTTCCGTTCGCGATGAGCCGGGATATGCGGGCACAGTGTCCGCCATCTACGGCGCCTCTGACGGGCCGGCAGACATTAAGAAGCTGACACAAGCAGCCTTCGGCGAGGGGTATGACAGGGATCTGGACATGGCCTATGTTAAAGCATTTACTTCAACGCGGAGCGATGGTGTGAAGCGGTTCACGATCGAAGATCCTCGGGCCTATTTTTATCTTCATGAATGGCTGAGTTCTTCTGCAGAGAGTAATTTGGGAGTGAACCTTGTGGTAACATTGCAGACCACCGATCCAGAAACTGGCCAGCCTGTCTTCTTACCGGAGAATTCCTTTGCCTTGGTCGATTCCGGGGTTCATCGCGATGATTCAGACGGACTGGGAACTCTGGAGCTGGTCGATCAAGCGAGCGGGCGCTGGACGATCCGGATCCACTAGTCAGGACAAATGGAAATTGCCAAAGTCGGCAGTTTTCGATTACCCTGATGGGTAATGATTTGCATCGAGGATGTGTGGAAAGCTTATGATACGTTGGTTGCAGTGCGGGAGGTGTCGCTGCAACTGAAACCAGGGCGCACATTGGGACTGATCGGGCCGAATGGTGCGGGGAAAACGACGCTGCTGCGGATGCTGGCGACGCTGGTAAAGCCGGATCGTGGGGCGATTGAAATCGCAGGAATGGACGTGCGGCGGCATGCGCGTGATATCCGGCGCTGCATCTCGTTCATGCCAGCGGAGTTCGGCAGCCCTCCGGACATGACGATGCGCGAGTACATGCGCTACTTTGCCAGCCTGTCGGGTATTTCGAAAAGGGAGCGCGACTCTGGCATCGACCAAGCATTCGCCCTGACGGAACTTACCGGCCGCGACGAAGTCATGGTGCGCAGCCTGTCCACGGGAAATCGTCAGCGGCTGTTGCTCGCCAAGACTTTGATCAATGATCCTCGCCTCCTGATTCTGGACGAGCCCTCCAGTGGGCTTGATCCGCGCGCCCGCGTCGAAGTGCGCGAGATTCTACAGGAGCTTGCAGGCATGGGGAAAACGATCGTGATCAGCTCGCACATCCTGGCGGATCTGGAGGAAATCTGCAGCGACATCTGCATCATGGAAGCAGGACGCATGGTGCTGGGAGGCAGCATCGAAGAACTGCACCAGAACTTCACCCGCGCGCACAAGCTGGTGCGCCTGCGGGTGCCCACCAGTGACCTTGCGACTGCACAGGAGCACCTTGATGCGCTGAGCGATGTGATCACTTGCGAAATCGAGAACGGCTGGGTGATCGCTGCCAGTGCTCAAGACAACTGCAATTTCATCCTCCGCGAATTACTCGACCGCGACATTCAAGTTCTGGAGTTACACGAAGACAAACCAGACTTGGAGGACATGTTCATTCACAGCACTGCCGGGAAGGTCACCTGACATGACAATCATCGAACGCATCCGCTACCTGGGCAACAGCCCGACCCACGAGCGCGACCTCGCCACCATGTTCACGCCGATCCGGCTGGGTGTGTGGTTCCTTTTCCTCAATGCCACACTCATCTTCGCCATCGGCAGCGTGTTCTTCGCGTTGTCCGAGTACTCGGCTTCGCAATGGCAAGATGGAATGATCGGCATGACTGACGAAAACTCACTCCAGGCGGTAGGATTGAGCGACATCCTCACTTCCGTCATCTTCCTGAGCCTGTCAGCGTTCGTCACCATCTTTGTGCCGATCCGCGTCGTTGGTCCGATCATGGGGCCACGGATGGGGCGTTACTTTGATCAAATCGTGCTGAGCGGTATCAGCCCGGTGCGCTATTTCGTGGGCAAAGTGCTGTCGCAAAATGTGTTTCTCGCAGTGATCGCTGTCGCGGCGATGCCCTATCTGGTGCTGTGCATCAGCCTTGGCGGGATCAGTGTAAAGTATGCGCTGCTAGGGATTTTTGTGCTGGCAGTCTATGCGAATGTGCTAGCACTGGTAACGCTGCTCCTGTCGGTCTTCGCGGGAGAAATCGCCAGCATCCTCATCACTCTGGTGATGTTCACGGCTGCGTTCATTGCCGGACTGGTTCCCTTTGCCCCGAATCCAGTGCCGTTCAGCCCAGCCGCCGTTTTCCTTGCCCCACTCCAGCATCTCATGGGGCACACGGAACAGCTTTTTGATATTCAGAACATTTCCCCCGGACAACTGCAACTGGCAATCTTCCTCGCGACCGCACTTCCCATCGCATTGATCTGCATCATCTGGCTGGTGCTGGGCCCGCTGAACTGCATCCTGCAGGACAACGGAACGTTCGGCGAAGTCGTGCTCAAGGGCGACTCGAAGAAGCGCGGGTTCATGAAGCGACGCCTGATGCTGCGGCTGCGATCCGAGATCAGCTTCTTCTACGAGAACCGCGCCCCGTGGCTCAAGCGCTGGGACTTCGTTCTACGCTGGGGACTGACGGAAATGCTGTTTCTGCTGGCACTGGTTCTGCCGTTTGGCGCGCTGGCATTGATTCCGATGACGGAAGATGTCTACGACGATACGGACTACGTGATGGTGGTTCTCGCTTTCGTGATCGGACTGATCTGGGTATTTCTGAACAATGCGTTTTTTCTCAAAGATCTGCCCACTGAGCGCCTGAGGCACAGGGGAGTCGAAGCGGGTCACATCGATCTGCTGTTCTACTTTGCGAATCTCGCGATGATCGCTGTAGCAGTCAGCCTGTTTCTCTCTGTTGCCGGGAAGCAGATGGACGAAGGATGGATCACCGTGCATCGCTGGCAGGGAGGAATTGCCGGAATTCCTCCGGTCTGGAACTTGCCTGGGGCGACGGTTGGGCTTTGCCTGTTCGTGTTCGGCTTCGAGCTGCACTGGTTTACTCGCTGGCTTTCGATTCGCATGTGGAGCCGTCAGGCCGCTCTGGCACTTGCCACTGTCATCTTTGTAGCAGTCACGATACCGCTACCATGGGGGCCCTTTCTAGTCATTGAGGAGGGCAACGTGGTCGGACTACCAGACTGGATGTACACACTCACCCCCATCATTGCAGATATCTCTTACGCGACCGCCCCATTCTATTGCACCAGAGATTACCCCTACACCACCCTCTCGGAACTTGGAACCGAAGGACTTCACCTGATGCTGGGATTCCACTTCTCAGTTGCCCTTGTGTGGATGCTCGCCTTCTTCCGCATTCGCCGAAAACTCAACGTTCGTGACCTCAACTAGCAAGCTGACATGTTGCCTCAATCATTGATCAATCTCGTCTACCTCGCTGTTTTTGCCGTGATCTTTGCTGTCCCGCTTTCAGCTCAGGAACCAGATCTGCCCACCTTCGATTCACCGGATGTCACCATCGAGTGGCAATTCGGTCTGGCTGGGAGAATCTACGGCAGCGATCGTGAGGATCTCAGGCGGGATTTCGCCAACCACGTGAGTTTTCTCATCACCAATCATCGTGACACCATCATGGAAGGAGTGATCGATGTCGGAATTCTTTCGGAGCATACACCGATAACGAATCTCACTCATGAATCGGTCGCGATCGGCCCGGGATCAACGAAACGCTTCTCATTCTCCCTAAGCGACTCTCCATTTTGGGGGAGCTGGAATTCGCCGTCATTCACCGCCCAGCCGGGAGCAGGCGTCAAAGCCAGCTTCAAAGAAGCCCAGTCGAACCGGCTGCTGTGGCAGCGATCCGAGCTGTACGTGGTGGAAGAGATGCGGTATGCCTCCCAGCTCCGGTGCCTGGTCATCGGCAATCCACGGCGCGTGCCTGTCCACTCTCCACCCCTCCTGCCCCGCCTGCCGCAGGGTTCCCAGCAGGGAAACGCACTGGCACTCGGAGAGCGGTCGCTGGAATTTCAGCAGATCTCACCGTGGCAGGCTCCCGACTCATTTCCGTGCCTGGCTCCATTCAATGCAGTGGTGCTCTCCCCGGACATTGAGCCTGATGCATTCACCGCAGCGCAGCAACGAGCGCTGGCAGAGTATGTCGTGAACAGCGGTGTTCTCGTGCTTCCAACCGAAACTGCTGATGGATGGCGCGAGGCCATTTTCTCGAACAACAAGCGGCTTCCCTTTTCGCTCAAAGAAACAGCGGATGGTGACCTGTTTCTCTACGGGAATGGCAAAGTATCGACGCTGAGGATGCCAGCAGTCGGCACGCAGGACGCAGTTAGTGCACGGCAACTTTACGATCTGATCGATCGCCACCTCGAACCTCCTCTGGCGATGAAACTGGACCGCCAGTTTCGGTCGAGCCAGCTCGGCACTCACGCTACGGAGTCGGCCATGATCGTCGCTGGATTCCTTGGGCTCTACGGAGTGATCAGCGTTGGCGCTTTGTACTTCTTTCGCCGCATGCGACGCCTCGCCCTGATCCGTGCGGTCATCGTGATGATCGCCTTGTTTTCGACTGGCA